>DATAIH010000239.1:0-19366 GCA_036262755.1 Candidatus Acidiferrum sp. | reverse complement strand
CCGCCCGCCGATCAAGGAATTCCGCAGGTCAGACACATCGGTGTTCACGGCAGGAACAGTTTACGGGACGCAGAAGAGGAGAGGAAGGTATGGCGAAAAAACCAGCTGTCAGCGTTAGCTTGCTCTTGGTTTTGATTTGTGCCGGAGCGTTCAGTGCGAGTGCTCAATCATTCCGGGTGCAATGTCCAACCAGCACCATCACACACCCGGACCCGAGCAATGCCGGCGTTAATAATACGGAACCACCATACAACGGCCCGACGCAATTCACGAGGCCTGCGACCGGCAACGCACAGTGGGTGGTGCCGAACGCGGGGACCGTGAATGGCGCCATCAAGTGCCAGCAAATTTCGGGCGGTGATGGCTTGATGACGGAGGCCGATGGTACGCAGACTTTCATGTTCTCCTTCGGGCCGCTCTCCGGGCTTGCGGACATCGCGGCCGGCCGCCAGGGTACAGAGCCGCCGAACGTCTTTAATCAACCGTATCCGGGCTGCACCGGCGCGCCGGACCCGTTGAACCCCGGCAGCGTGCTTTGCCCAACGCCGCTAAAGCGCGGTGACCCCGCCACGAGCGATGGCGCGGCAACCGGCGCCGCGCCGTGGTCAGCAACTAACCCAGGATTATTTAACGCAAATAACTCGCCATCACTTAACCCACCGTTTACTTATAACGGCGCGATCGGAGTGAGCCCCTCGATTCCGAACATCGTGACCATCACCGATATCCTTGAGGGTACTCCTCCCCTGGCCACGAACACCGCTCCGCCTCCCGCTCCCGCGACCTTGCCCTTGGGCGCCGACTACTGCGCCACGTCCGGCCCGGGCGCTCCCGGCCCTAACGTGGTTACGGTTTACATGAACGCGCCGCTCGGGGCTAACGTTGGCGATCAAGTGGTTATCGCCAACGATGCTGCGCAGAGTGGGGTAGGCGGAACGCTGACGGCCGCCGGCTATCTCGGTCCTCAGAGGGTTACGTGCGTCAACAGCAACGGCAAAGATCCGATCGGGCAGAACAGCTTTATCATCACCTACAGCCTACCGACTTCAGTCCCCGGGCAACCCTTGCCCTCGAACACGGGGAATGATAACGCCGGCACCGCCGCCACCGTTGCGGGTTTCGATTCTGGACACGTGGACCCGCGCCAAATCATGGATGTCGGCGTGATGAACGGCAACATCCCCATGCCGCTGGCGCAGTTCGATGAGGACGACGAGTTCTTTTTGACCCTCACCAACGTGGGCATGATCATGCGCCCCGACCTTTTTGAACAGCACACCGTTCACTTCCACGGCTATCCCAATGCTTCCTCCTTCTACGATGGCGTGCCTGACGCTTCGATTGCCATCAACATCGGCGCCAGTTTTACCTATTACTATATGGCGCCGGATGCCGGCACATACTTCTACCACTGCCACATCACCCCTCCCGAACACCTGCAGATGGGCATGGTAGGGCAGCTCCATGTGCGACCGCGGCAGGACCGCGTGCCGGCGGGCACAAGTCTTTTTACCTCCTTGGGCCTCCAGAATGGGCTGAACTGCGCTGCCACAGGCACCGCGAGCACCTGCACACCCTTAACTTCAGTAACGCCGGATCTGCGCACGGAGTGCAATCCCGGCAGGGATATCCTGTGTTCCGCCACCATGCCGGCTGTCAACACGGGAGTCGCGCAGGGCGCGGACAAGTTAGGCAACCCGCAACGATACACCTATAACGATGGCGACGGTTCGACGGCTTATGACGTCGAGTATCCCATCCAGATGCACGGCTTTGACCCCAATTTCCATTTTGTGGGCATGACCTTCAACCCAGAAATGTTTGTGGACATGAAGGACAAGTACTTCCTGCTGAACGGGCGGAGCTATCCCGACACGGTAGGTTTGTGCGGCGGCGCTGTCATCTCGGGCTGTGCGCCCGGTCCCCAGGCCACAGTGACGACTGAAGGCGCCATGCACTACTCGCAGCCGATGCCCGCCCTCATCAACATTCCGGTCGGTGGGAAAGCACTCCTGCGCCTGGTGAACCTCTCCGTCACCGAGTATCACACCCTGGCTTCTCTGGGGATTCCCATGAAGGAAGTCGGGTTCATGGCCAAGCTGCTGCGCGACCAGGCGGGACTTAACACCGAGTTTTACACCAACTCGATCACGCTCGGCGGCGGCGAATCCCTGGACGTGATCCTCGACGCGAGCGATGCCACGTGCAATTACGATGGGCTGCATCCCAACTGCGGAGCGGCACTCTATCCGGCGGGCAGCGTCTTCTATCTTTACACCCCCCAACTCGACCACCTCTCGAACGACGCCGAAAACTTCGGCGGCATGATGACCGAGGTTCATATCTGCAACAGCGTGAGTGGCGGCAACACCTATGGGAACACCTGCAACTAGAAGCGCGGCAACGAGGGAGATGACCATGAGAAAAGCATTTTCGCAAATCGCAAAAATCCTGGTGCCGACACTGTTGGTGTTACCGCTCGCGGCCACGGCTTTTTCCGCGGTTCCAGGCATCACCGGACCGACATTCAATTTGACGGCTCAACAGGGCTACCTCAACCAGCCGGACGGCGAGGCGATTTACTCCTGGGGCTACGGTTGTAATGGGACGCCAACGGCCTTTCAGCCGACATTGCCGAACCAGAATTGCCCCACCATGCAGGTTCCCGGGCCGACGCTGATCGTCACGGAAGGGCAGGCGGTCTCGGTCACCCTGCTGAATGGTCTCCCCCCCGCGGCGGGCAATACCTCGATCCTGTTTCCCGGCTTTGCCGTGAGCACGACGGGCGGCGTAGCTGGCCTCCTGACTCAGGAGGCGGCGCCGGGCGGCACAGTAACTTACTCCTTCACGGCCACAGCGCCAGGGACTCACCCCTATTACAGCGGCACGCAAGGCGACCTCCAAATCGAGATGGGTCTTTACGGCGCCATCATCGTCCTTCCCGCGACCATCCCGGCCAACTGCTCAAGCACAGCCACAACCGGCGGCTACCATTACTTGAATGCGCAGGCGAAAGCGCACTGGGGAGAAGCGGACTTTCGGCTGACGAACGCTACGGGTGGTAAAGGTGCGGCCTACGACCACCCCGCGAGCTGCTACGACCGGGAATACTTGTTCCAGTGGGCCGAGATGGATCACCGGATTCACAGGCAAGCCGAGGCGCAAGTGGCAGCGCGGGCTGGCTGCACGGCGGGCACCGTGGGATGCAGTCTCGAGGTGCAGACTGAGCCGTACCATCCCGCCTACTTCCTGATCAACGGACGCTCGATGCCTGACCTCATGGACCCCAACTTCGCGTCCGAGTATCCGCACCAGCCTTACAACGGCAACCCGCACATGCATCCGGGTGAGCTGACCTTGATCCGCACCATCGGCCAAGGGCGCTGGCAACATCCCTTCCACGAGCACGCCAACCACGTGCGCATTCTGGCGCGCGACGCGAATCTGGAACTGAGCGGCTCCACCACCGCCGTTAGCTACACAGACGGCCTCACGACTACTACTGCAGTCACGGGACGAGGGCTTGCCGGACTCCTGATGTTCAACACGGATACGACCCCAGGGGAGTCGTTCGACGGGATCTTCTACTTCACGGGCAGGGGATTGAACTGGGATCCGTTCGGTCACCATCCCGGTCCCGATGTCGGCACCGGACTCGACCCGCTCGCTCATCTCGGCTGTACTGCGGACGCGAACGGCTACAACACGGGCGATCCGACGGCGGTTAACTTCTTTGAGTGGTGCCAGGACCACAACAAGCCGGTTCAAGTGGCCCCGTTCGGCGATGTGGCCGCGGGCGGCCCGGCCACTTTGCCCGATCCGAATGTCTTTACCAACGGCCCCTGGTACGGCGGCACACCCTACCTCGGTCCGGACGCGTCCCTGCGCGCCGGGGCGACGCAGGCCTGTGTGGGTAGCCCTTACGGCAGCCCCAATCCGACCACGCCCAGTGGCGCTGCGGGCACTCCTGCCGTTAACACCGCCAATTGCACCCCCTTGAACCCAGCCAACGTGCAGGCCAACCCCGCCAACGAACGCGGTTGGGCGTTCATGTGGCACTCGCACAACGAGCGTGAGATTACGACGAACAACGTTTTCCCCGGCGGCATGCTGATGATGATGCTGGTGGACACTCGGGAATTTGTCATTGACGAGTCTTTGTGAGCTCAGGTGAAGGACGAGTTTAATTGATGGAGACAACGATGCGAACGAGCGACTTCAAAGGCAAAGGAATTCTGAAGGCTGCAGTGCTAGCGGCCTTGATCCTCCTGTTTGGTGCTGGCGCAAGCTTCGCCCAGCAGACGATCAATCTGACTGCGGCGCCGACCACGACGGTCCTGCCGGACGGCAGCACCGTGCCGATGTGGGGTTATTTCTGCGGGGCACCCGTGATTGGGACAACCGCGACGTGCGCCGCGCTGAATCCTGCGTCGGTGGCGCCGCCGGCCACATGGTCGCCCGTTGTGATTACTGTGCCGACGGGGCAAGCCCTGACCATCAATCTGACCAACATGCTCACGTTTACTCCCACTGGGAACCCCACTGCGGCCACGACAGCGAATAATATCCCCACATCCATCACGATCGTGGGGCAGGTGGGCGGCGGTCTCGGGAATGGCGCAAACTACGTGGTAAGTCCCGACCACTCCCAAGCGCAGGGCTGCGTCACTTGGTTTATCGCCGACCCCAATACTCCACCCGGCGTCCCGTGCACCACGAACTCAGGAGCAATGCCCCCTCAGCAGGGGAACCGCGTGCAGTCGTTCAGCACGGAAGTGGCAGCGGGGGCGACCACCTCACTGTCGTGGCCATTCCTCCGCCCGGGCACCTACCTGCTCGAGTCGGGCACGCATCCTTCGATTCAGGTCCCCATGGGGCTCGTCGGGATGCTGGTGGTCACCAGCGCGCCGTCGGGCACGGGCACCACTACCGCTGCAACCGGCATTGCCTATCCGGCTAATGGCACAGTTCCCGCAGTGCCGTACAACGCGGAGCTCCCCCTGTTGTTTAGTGAAATCGACCCAGTGCAGAACAAGGCCGTAAATTCCGCGGTGAATACTCCGGGCTTCAACGAACTGAATACGAAGACGTTTGGGGATGCGGTTGGTTCGATCACGGTCACGGGCGGCGGATCGGGTTATACGTCAAATCCGGCCGTTACCCTTACTGGTGGTGGCGGGTCAGGTGCGACGGCAAGCGCCCTTGTGGGTGCGGTCATCGCTGGCGTCACGTTGAGCAATGGGGGCTCGGGTTACGCAGCAGGCACGACGGTAACTCTTCCCGCTCCAGGAACTGGTGGAACGCAGGCAACAGCTGTGCCCAATCTGAGATTTGGGGTTGCCACCGTCACTGCCCCAACGACTGGCACCGGCGCTGGGTACAATTTGGGCGACGTCCTCACCCTCAATAGTGGCGGCGGGACTGGGGCCACTGCGACAGTCTCGGCGGTCACTGCGAGCGGTGCTATCACTGCCGTCACTTTCACCGCTGCTACAAATGCCGGGGCAGGCTACACCACAGCCCCGACAGTAAGCAGTGTCTCGGGCCCGCAATCGGTTACCAGCGTTGCGTTGATATCGGCAGGAACGGGTTACGCAGTGGGGAATACTATCAGTTTGACAGGTGGCGCCGGCACTGGTGCGGTTGTGACTGTTACCGGGATCAGCGGAACGGGCACAACAGGTCCCATCGCCACCGCGAGCGTGACGAGTGGCGGCTCGGGTTATACGTCCGCCCCGACAGTCGCCACGACTTCGACGGGAACTGGAACCGGCGCTTCGTTTGTCGCAACGTTGGCCACAGGCGCTGTGCTGAGCACCTCACTGTCCACAACGGGAACGATTAGCTCAATTACCATCACCAACAGCGGCAGCTTGTACACGACTCCGATCGCGGCATCCTCCGTCACCATTTCCGCTCCGACAGGTACAGGAGCGGCCGCGGCGGTAGTATCCGGTGTGACGACCGCCGGCACTACCGGCTCTATCTATGCCGTCGAGATTACCAATGGTGGCTCTAGATATAGCTCGCCCCCTTCCATCAGCTTCGCTAGCGGCACCGCCACGGCTTTGGCTAGTCTCTCGCAATCCTGCACCGCCGGTGCCGTTTCGACTAGCGGACTGGCTAACGGCCTTGCGGCGGGTTGCTACCCCTCCGCAGTGAATTACACGCCGTTCTACTACCTCATCAACGGGCTCGCGTTCAACAAGACCAATGCGTCGACTTCGCTGTTTGCGGCTACGGCTGGCACTCAGACTACAGGCTGTTCCGCTGGCATAACTACCTGTACTGTCACCACCGGAATCACCGGCACCGTTTTGGTGCGGCTGGTAAACGCCGGCTTGCGCATGCACGTGCCTTCGATTGTCGGATCGCAAACCATGGGCTTCACGGGCGCGGGAGTGCTCACTACGGCGACTAATCCGGTGAATGGATTCACGTTGATCGCGGAAGACGGTAACGTCGTCCCCGGCGTGGCTGTTGCCGGTAACGCCACCGTCCCCGCGGCTCCGCGCGTACAGACTCACGTCTTTATGGCTTCGGGAAAGACGGAAGACGTAATGATCAATGTGCCCACGCCCGCGGGCACTGCGACGACACCTGCGCCCCTTCCGATATACGACCGTGAGTTGAGCCTGTCGGGCAATTCTTCCACGCGTGATGCCGGAATGCTGGCTTACATCGGTGTCAATGGTGCCACAATCCCGGGCGCAGGCACGGGTACAGGCACAGGCACGGGTGTATTCGCACCCGCGGTAGCCAGAGCTGATACCTACAATTCCCTGGTTGCGGGGCAAGTCTTTAGCGTGACGGATCCTTCCGTGGGCGTCATAGCCAACGACACTAATGTGTATGGCGCTCAGCTCCTCGTGCTCACCGGAGACCTAGCCAATGGCACGCTGAGTTGCGATGCACAGCCTCAGAACTCTGTCGCAGGGATGTGTGCGAATGGCACCTTCACCTATCACCCCAAGGCAGGATCGACTGCCACGTCAGACACCTTTCATTACTGCGCGAACGGCGCGGTCACGGGCACGACATGCTCCTCCAACCTGACCGCCGCGGTGACCCTGGGTCCGGCAACCGTCGAGGCCGCCACTGGCATAACCTGCTCCATCCCGCCCTATACCTCGAATGGGTCCACCTACCTGAAAGTCGCGTCACCCGGCGTGCTTGCGTTTTGTCGTGATGCGGCGGGCTATCCTCTTAACGTCGCTGCGACGCCGGCACCGGCTCTGTCAGGTACAGGTTCAGCAGTCGTTATGGATCCGAATGGCGGCTTCGTCGCGACCATAGCAACGCACGCTGGGGCGGCCATAGTCACCCTCAGTTTCAGCCCGCAGAATTCACAGGGGACCGTCGGTGGTTCGCAAACCGTGACACTCACCTTCCCGGCCCCCAGCAATCTCCAAGTCGCGGTAGTGGACGCCGCGGCGTATCAAGCCGCGGGCTGCACCCCCGGCGCCGCTGTTATAACGGCGACCGGAGTGACCTGTGGCTCGACGACATTAGCGCTTATCACCGACTATCGCTGGATCATTGAAGAGGACAGGACCTTCTGGGTTGATCCCAACTGCACAGCGAACAGCGCCATCAACACGCCGGGCTGCCCAACCCTTGTAAGCACCTCGGGCCAGGCCACCCTTCCCACCTTTGGAGTGAATTTCCATGCCAGCACTATGCCCTACGTCGCTCAGGGTTGCACGGGGCCCCTCTCTTGCGAAGCAGGCCAGACCGTGTACGATAACCGCCCGACGATCGGGACAGCCGCCAATCCGACCTACGGCCAGCACATTCCGGCCGTGTGCGACGTTGGCAACGGGGCCTGCCGCCCCGATCCGAACTGCACGGCGCTCCCCTGCTTGACGGCTGGCGGCACTACCCAGTCGCTGCCTAGCTCGGTCGTTCTCGATCCCGCTAAGCGGTATTACATCTCGGTGTTGCCCGGCGACGCGGCCAACCCGTTTCCAAGTCCTGGGTTCGGTGGTAATTTCGGCGCGCCGAGCGGTTGCGCAAATGGCGGGGTCGTCAACGGAGCACTGAACACGGGTTGCGGCCACACCATGAGCGGCGCTCCGATTCCTCCGGCCTGCAACATACTGAGCACGACTACCAATGCCGGGCCTAATCCGTGTCCCGCTGCCGGTACTCCGGTTAGCTTCGCGCCCGTGGCGGTGCTCGTGGCGCCCACTCCGCTTCCTACGGGGAGATTGTCGGGAATCGTTTTCGAAGACGACTTCCCACTCAATGGCGAACAGGATCCCTCGGGCAGCGCCACGATACCTGCTGTCGAGCCCGGTCTGGGCGGTTTCAACATCGTCCTGTGGGACACCTATGGCGGACTCGGCGATGTGACCGGACAAAATACCTACGACGACTTCAACATGCCCTTGTCGAACTCCCTGGCAGGAACGATCGATCCTGCCACGGGGCTTGATGCCTGCCCGATTTCGCCCGAGGTCACGGCTAATGTAACTACCGGCGACCAAACCCAGAAGGGCATCACGAGCACGATTGTGACATGCCCGAAGTTTGAGTCCGATGGCGCGACTCTGTCTCCGCTGGTAGGCCAGTTCGTCATTGCCAACCTCATGCCGGAAAAATTCAGCGTGCAAGCCTATCCGGGGGCCGAACGGATTGCCCGCGGAGAAGAATGGCTCCAGACCAACACTCTGGATGGGCAGCACCCCCACGATTCCTTCATCCGCATCGGCGAGCCTAGCTACTTCCAGGAGTACGGGCCGGCCGGATACCACGTGAGCATCGGCTTTGCTAACCCGGCGATCATCAATGCTCGCTACGCGGCGGTTTGTAACGGCTCCTTCGGCGCTGTCGGCAGCTGCAGCAACACCATCCAGGGGCAGGTGGATGTCCAGCGCCAGAGCCGGACGCCCGATCAGAGGCTTTATCCCAGCGGCTCACGCGATGCCCTCACCTGGACCCAGTGCTGGGTAAGCTTGGGTGACCCGGACGGCGAGGACTTTATGTTCACCAAGTGCGACGCCAATGGGAACTTCAAGTTCACGGGTGTTCCGGGCGGAGAGTGGAGAGTGACCCTGGGCGACCAGTGGAATGACCAGATCATTGACGGTCTCTCCACGCCCGCCAACGTCGGGACCTCTGGCAGCGGCACCGTCGAACCGGTTTGCCCAGGCCCCCTTTCCAAAGCAGGGAGCATCTGCGATCTGGGCAACATTGGTGTCCAGCAGTGGCAGGCGAATCTCTACACGCGCACGTTTATTGACGACAACAAGAATGGAATCTTTGACTCCGGTGAGATCGGGATTCCGTTCGTCTATACGATGATTCACTACCGGGATGGGCACACCGCCAACAATCTGGTGACGGACTTCAACGGCATTGCTAACTTCAACGAAACGTTCCCGCTTTTCAACTGGTATGTCGTCGAAGCGGATTCGGGCCGCTACAAGACGACCGGCATCCACACTGTTTACGACGCGGGCGGGCCCGCCGACGGCACCCCCCTGTGCGGCACGGGAACGGCGACTAGCGCTCGGCAGTGCGGGACCAACAGCCCAACAAACTGGCCCTACGCCTTCCTCGCGAACACCTTCGAGGGGGTTCCTCTGCCCGGCGACTTGTCTGTACCCGGGGCGGTCTATTGCGGCAAAGCGGATTGCACGTCTGAGGGTGGTTCGAACATAGACGGGGCGTTGTTCGGCAGTACGGGCAGTACGAGCCTTCAAGCTAACTCCACCGGTCGCATCGATCCCCCGTGGGTGTGGAGTGAGGGCTGGTCGGGCGAAACAAGCCAGGGCAACTGGATTGAATTCGGAAAGGCGCCCTACGCCGCCTGCAACCCCGCTGTCACACCAAACTTCTGCGTGACCGTGGCCAATCCCCTCTTCAATGCTAACAGTCCGACCACCGCTTCGACGATCCAGGTGGGTGAGAATGGCGGAATCCATGGACTGGTCGTGTATTCCTCGACGCGTCCCTTTGATACCGCGCAGCAAATGATACAACAGCCGTGGGAGCCGAATGTTCCGAACGTCACCGTCAACCTCTACCAGGAAGGTTTTGCGGCGGATGGCGTGACCCCGACTCTCAAGCTGGTGGACACTACGCAGTCCAGCAGCTGGGACGACTGGGCCCAAGGGTTCTACCCGAACAGCACCGCAACTCCAGGCACCGGGCAGACTGCAGCACAAAAGCCCTACATGAGCTGCCCCGGCCAAGGGCAGAGTACCGGCACCAACGCCGACCTTTTCTACTACACGCTTTTTGACCAGCCAAATTTCCTTGACGTGTACAACTTTCAACATAACGGTGGCACGCTTCACACCCTGCCTCACAACTCCCAGTACAAGTGCTATGACGCGATGCACATCTGGAATCAGATCCAGCCGGCGCCCTACGACGGCAGATACTTTTTCCCGAGCTCCCTCGGCGTCAACCCGACGACTGGGAAACAGCTAACGTCCACCACCGCCGTGCCAGGGTATCACCAGCTCATCAACAGCGCCGGTACGGCCTCCGGAAACTACGTCGCGACTAGCTGCACCATCTGCGTGGCGAATCCTGACACTACCGATGCTTATAGGGTCGGCACTCCCATGCTGCCGCCTGGCAAGTACGTGGTGGAAGTGGTCATGCCCGCGGGCTATGAAGTTTATAAGGAAGAAGACAAGAACCTTCTGATTGGCGACAACTTCATCGCGCCCGTGACGCAGCAATTCGCTGGATTGGGTGGCTTCGTCTTCATCATCCCCGACCAGGCCTCGGTGGCGTCGCTCTACGACCCCAATGCCAACGGTTACAACCCCAACAACTTCCAGGACCCGACGACGGCCCTGGCGTTGCAGGATGGACTCTCAGGCGTCCCGGGTTTCCCAGGCTTTCAGGATCCTAATTGGCCGTGCGTAGGCGAGATGCGCGTCGTGCCCGACTACTTGAGTCTCTTCCCGCAGAACAAGGAAGTTGCCCCTTTCGCAGGAGCGACTCGGCCTCTGTGCGACCGCAAGGAAGTGACGCTTCCGAGTCAGATGAGCGTCAGCGCCAAGTTCTTCATCTACACTTCGACACACATCGCTTCGAAGTTCACCGGGGTGATCACCGACGACTTCACCTCGGAATTCGATCCGTTCGCGCCTCAGTTCGGCGAGAAGTTTGCGCCGCCGAACCTGCCGGTTTCCACGCGCGATTATCTCGGCAACGAAATCTCCCGCGTGTATACCGACCAGTGGGGGCTCTATGACGGTTTGACGTTTTCAACCTGGGAAGTGAACCCGCCCAACATTACCGGGTATTCTCCGACGATGATGGTGCAGTGCATGAACGACCCGGGGCCGGTCCTGGACACGCGCTCGCAGATTCCCGTTCCCGGATCAAGTCCAGTGACCTTTATGGCCAATCCGACCTTCGGGCAGTTGATCAACGATCCCTTGTACAACCCGGCCTACAGCGATTTCTGCTACGAGAACGCGTACATGCCGGGCTTAACGACCTATCTCGACACGCCCGTTGTGCCGACGCAAGCGTTCGTGGGCGCGGGCTACAACAATGCCGATTGCGCCTACCCGGATGCCACGCCGGCCATTAAAGAAGTGGATGGAGACGGAATTGGGCCGTGGGTCAGTGCCGCAGGTCACACACTGAAGATCGATGCTTTGGGCAACCAACTGGTGAACAACTTCGGGTACTCTGGTCCTTCAGCCTCGGTGGCGCCTTTCAATGCCACGACGGTTAACCGCCACTATGGCTTTGGGACTCGATGCACGGCCGTAGGCACGACCTGCACCGCCGTATCGAGCGTTACCATCGGCGCGGTAACCGCGGCCATTAGCAGTTGGAGCGACACACAGATCACAGTTACCGTGCCCGCTGTTCAGAGTGCCACTAACCCCAACGGAGTGCCGCTCTGCACCATCCAGCAACAGGCGCTATACAGCGGAAAGACGGCGTGGTGCGGCGAGTTGCTGATCACGGCCGGCAACGGCAAGCAGTCGGTCGACACCGTGACCGTTACCATCGGCGGCAAAACACCCGTCCACGTGGTCGCCGCCGCTCAGTTGGCGAACGGAACGTCGACTTTCAGCACGATCCAGGGCGCAATTGACGCCGCTACTCCGGGCGACATGATCATTGTCGACCCCACTTGCACCAGCACGACCGTAACCGCTGGAGCCCCGGTAGCCAGTCAGGTTGCGTGCACCACTGCGATCACTTCTCCGCTACCGACGGCAACTGCATGTGTGCCTTCCGCGACTAACCATTGCACGGCTGCCAATCCCGGGTCGCACACCGAGATGGTGATTATGTGGAAGCCCGTCCGACTGCAAGGTGTCGGCGCCGCCTCCAGCGTCATCAATGCCAATACCCAACCCGCCGGCAAGGTGCTGGACCCGTGGCGCCGGCATATCAACTGCCTGTTCGGTTTGACGCTGCAAGGTGTGCCGTACACGTTAGCGAGTGGGGCGCATCCATACGACAATCCCAACGACACGGCCAATAACGGTGGCCCATACGTTTGTCCTGACACGGGTTGGGTCTATTTCACCGCCCAACCCGACTCTCCGCAGATTGACAGGTTACCTCTTGAGGCTACTGTCGGTTGGGACGCTCAGCTGAACGGCAACCTGGCCGAACTCTTACAAGAGCCTACGCTGATGGGCGCCTACGAAGGCGCCGGAATTACGGTCCTCGGCAAAGGTGTGGAATTCCACGGGCAAAATCCCTGGAGCGATAGCAGCGAGCCCGGCGGCTTCCCGGCCGGCAGCACGCCGCTTAGTGGGGTCGCCAAGAATACCAGCTTGGCTTCCGCCACGTTTAGCCCCGCCCCATCAGGTTCCACATACGCCGGCGTCTCCTCGACCCTGGTGGTGGGCGACGCCAATCCCCTCTGCCATACTGTGACCTACAATACGACCGGCACGGTCACGGTCGCGAACCAGGCCAACCCGTACCCGAGCAACTTCATTTGCAATCCATCGAGCATCGATGGTTTGACCGTCACCAACAGCTCGCAGGGCGGCGGCGGCATCTTTGTGCACGGCTGGGCGCATTTCCTGCAAATCGCCAACAACCGCGTCTACAACAATGCCGGGACGCTGTCCGGGGGCATCAGTGTCGGCCAGGGTGAATTTGCTCCCCCGTACATCCAGGGCAGCGCCACCAACGCGCCTCCCGGCTCCTGCAGCGACGGCACGCTCGACCCCAACACCGGGGTGGCCTATGCAACCAATGAGCATCTGCCCCTGTGCTTGCAGTTGCACCCTAACGTCCACAACAACATGATCACGCAGAACTCTGCCATTGGCGATGAGCTGTTCAGCGGCACGCAGTCCGGTGGCGGCGGCGCGACCTTCTGCACCGGCAACGAGTACTACAAGTTCAACTTTAACTGGGTCTGCGGCAACTTGAGCGCGGGTGAGGGCGGCGGAATGGTTCACCTTGGGGAAATCTTCAATGGTGACATCGAGCGCAACTCCTTCGTGTTCAACCAGAGCACCAACCCGACTATTCCCACCAACGGCGGCGGCATCATGGTCATGGGCACGCCCGATACCGATCCGGTATGCACCAGCATACCGGACTCGGATTGCCCGCCGGGATTGAGCGACGGCACGGGTCCCGGTTTGCTGATCAATGCCAACCTTATCCAGGGCAACATCGCGGAGAGCGGGAGCGGCGGCGGCATCCGTCTCCAGCAAGTCAACGGCACCGAGGTGAGCACGTTCCCCACACAACCGAGCCTCTGGCACAACGTGACCATCACCAGCAACATCATCGTCGACAATGAGGCGGGTTGGGATGGCGCGGGAATATCGCTGCAGGACGCGTTGAATGTGAACATCATCAACAACACCATCATGAACAACGATACCCTCGCTTCCTCGGGCGTTCTCACCAACAGCATCGGGGCGCCCCTGGCCAGCGCCCCGGCGGGGAATTGCGTCCAGGCGGGCACCACGACGTCGTGCCCGCAGTCAGCCGGAGTGACAAGCACGCCGAATTCCGCGCTGCTGAGCACGACATTCGCTGGCGTTACCGGTGGCGCAGCGGCGATAGTTTGCCCCTCGGGACACTCGCAGTGCGCGACCGGCGGTCCCAGAAACACGGGCTTCTCCAACCCGATTCTGTACAACGACATCATCTCGCAGAACCGCTCGTTCTACATCGGCGTGGGCGCCTTTGGATCAGGAAACCAGAACCAGCAGAAACTCGTCTCGCTGTTCCCCGCGCTGATCCAGGCGAGCACCGGTCAATGCGCTACGGGCGCGAGCTACTGGGACGTCGGCGTGCGCGGCGACCTGTCCGCAACCGGCCACCAATCGGGGTTCACCATGAGTGCGGTATTTTCTCTGGTCGGGAACGCCTCTGGCCCCGGGAGCGCCACCGGTACCCCGGTGGTGGCCAGTCAGTATTGCAACGGCTCGCGGGTGCCGCCGGAATGCACCGTGCCAGATGGGTGCGGAGGACCCAACGGCTTTGGCGTGCCTCCAGGCATCAACGACGCCGTGACTCCGAACCCAGTCTTTAGCCTCCTGCCATCGGCGACGGTGGACGAGGGAAACAACTGGATTAACGTCAGTTATGGCCCGCTCTCGCTAACCAACCCTGCGGTGCGAGGGACAGGGACGGGCACGGCGCTTGGCAACTGGGGCGGCGGACCGCTGCTCGGCTATTACCTGCTGCAGTCGGGCCCGGGATTTCGCGCCGTTCCGTGCCCGGGGAATAGAACGCCTTGCCTGCCGCCGAACGAAGTAGTCCGGTCTCCGCTCACGGATTTCTTCGGCAATCCAGTCGGCGGTAACGGGGCCTTTAACATGGGCGCGACCCAACAGTGAGGTAAACAGAGCAAGGCTCGGCATATGGCAGAAGATGGCCGGGCCAGCGCGACCACCTCTAAGAACGAGTAACCAGGTTCCGGGAATTGGAGAGACTGCCAAGCCTCGGAACCTGCTACTCCAAACCGAAGCTGTGAGAGGCTAATGAATAAGAATAGGGTACCAGTGACGAAGATGTTGCTGCTGGCGGGTGTTTTTGCCGGCAGCATTTTTGTTTTACAGGCATGGGCGCAATCACGAGGCCCGGCCGGGCAAAGTGCGGCGGCGCCCCGGTTCGTTCAGCCCGAATATATTCCCCGACGGGCGAGGATGTACTATCAAGCCGCTTGGGGTGTTGACTCGTTCCGCCTAAAGTACACGGAATCGGGCGAGATCGTTCGATTCAGCTACCGCGTGGTAGACCCGGACAAGGCCGCCGCGCTCAACGATAAGAAGGTCGAGCCCACCTTGATCGATCCGCAGGCCGGGGTAAGCCTGGTGGTTCCGCAGGTGTCAAACGTCGGGAAAATGCGCCAGACGAGCGCGCCGAAGCCAGGCATGACTTACTGGATGGCTTTTTCGAACGTGGGCAGAAGGGTGAAGCGCGGAGACCGGGTTGACGTGGTGATCGGCAACTTTCGTGCCACAGGACTCGAAGTGGAATAGCAACTGCCTCTGCGAGTTTGCGTGGGATCGGTGTCTCTTGATCGGATTGAAGGATCACCGTAACGAGGACAAATTCATGCACATTTTGCGGAAGTCGGTGCTGTTTTGCGCGTCCACGGCGTTTGCCATTTCGCTCGCGGCGGCACCCGACACCGCGGCGCCGCGCGCCAAACTTTCCGCGGCCGAGATTGTAGAAAAGAACGTAGCGGCCCGCGGCGGGTTGCGGGCCTGGCGTGCGGTCGAGACGCTGTCGCTCGCGGGAAAGATGGGCGCCGGGGGAAATCAGAGGGCCACCCTTGCCGTGCCAATCCCGGACGCGAACGGCGACAAACGACAGTTGCAGTTTGCTAAGCGGCCGGCTGAGGAGGCCCAACTGCCGTTCCTGCTGGAACTGAAGCGCCCACACAAACAGCGATTGGAAGTGCGGTTCAATGGTCAGACGGCGATCCAGGTGTACGATGGCACCAAGGGGTGGAAACTGAGGCCGTTCCTCAACCGCAATGACGTCGAGCCTTTTACGACGGAGGAACTCAACATCGCCTCCATGCAGACCGAGCTAGATGGTCCCCTGGTCGACTACGCGGCGAAGGGCACACAGGTTGAACTCGCTGGCGTGGAAAAGGTCGAGGGCCGGGATACCTACGAACTTAAGCTCACCTTGAAAACCGGGCGGGCCATCCACGTTTGGATTGACGCCGAGACTTTCTTGGAAACGAAAATGGAAGGGACGCCCCGGCGGCTCGACGGCACCGACCATCCAGTGGAAGTCTACTTCCGCGACTTTCGGCCGGTAGGCGGCGTGCGAATTCCCTATATTCTGGAGACCAAAGTTCTGCCGGTAGCTAGGAATGCGCTGGGGCTTAGGGACACACCCGTTCCGGTAGAGAGAATCACCATCGAGAAAGTGGAAGTAAATCCCAAACTGGCAGATGCGCTTTTCGCTAAACCAGTAATGACAATAGCATCGAATAACAAATAGTGGACTACCGGGCGGCAACGCCTTTCTGCCGGCGAGGGCAACGTTCACGGCAAGAACAATCTTCAGGCTTTCACGGACGAGCTGAAGGACCGCGGCGAAGCGGTTTGGGAATCTGCCAACAGTACCTTTGTCGAGGATCAGTTCTTGCAAGAACCGACCTTGATGGGCACGTTTGAGGGCGCGGCCATTTACCGTGCTAGCACGGGGCCTCGAGAACGCCAACACGACGAACTGCAAGCGGTTTCCATGGAAGCCGATTTGCATGGGCAAGTGTTGGATTATGCGGCCAAAGGCGCCTACGTGGGCCTGGAAGGAATCGAGAAGGTAGAAGGCCACTAACCGTGTGGGGTGGTCAAGTGCGGCGCCTTTGGGTTGATGCGCAGACCTTCTTGGAGAGCAAAATCGAGGGTTCCCCGACATGGATCGTAAGATGCGGCACTTTGAGATTTATTTTTCGCGACTACAAGAACATAAACAGGTTTATGCTTAGAGATGTCCTCGAAACGACTGCGCAACGGGTCAAGCAGGCTCGTTAGGATAACCATCGAAGGCGTTGTGGTGAACCCCAAGCTTGATGATTCGCTTTTCATGGCCCCGAATGCGCAGTAAGGCTTTGCGCGAACACCCGCGCGGAGAGTTCCTGCCAGCCATTGCAGATCGATCTCCGCACGCACGCCACCTTAGAAAGGGATGCACATGAACAAAGGACGATTTGCGAAAGCAGTGGCAGTTGCGACTGCACTCTTTTTCCTATCTAGCGTACCCGCGCTTATCCGCGCGCAGAGTTCTCCGCCTCCTCCAGCGGAGATTCCGCAGACAACTTCACCACCGCCTCGGGTAACGAGAGCACAGCGCCCCACGGACATTTTTGCCGGCTTGCAGTATACGGAGGACCAGAAGGCAAAGATTGAAAAGATCCGTCAGGACATGAGGACGCGTAGGGATGCGGTGGTCAAAGACGACAAACTAAGCCCGGAACAGAAAGATGCGTTTTTCCAAGGGTTTGAGCGTATGGAGCGCAGCCAGATCTACGAGGTGCTGACGCCGGAGCAGAAGTCGGAAGTTAGCAAGCGCATGCAGGCCCGACGCCAGGAAGGACGGAAGGAGCTGAAGGAGAAAAAGCCTCAGCAGCCCTAGGGATAAACCCAACCGGCCCATTTAGCCAGGCGGCGTGCAGGTCCCGTGATCTACGGTCTCTGCAGCTTCACCTTGCGCTTTGGCGGTTTCCGAACGGTTGCGCTCTCGGTTTGGCTTCTTGCGCGCTGCCTCGAACTCATCGCCCGGTAGCCAGCCGATGAATCGAAGCTGCGAGGCCGCCTGCACTCCGGAGCTCATAACCTTAACAGCATCTTAGGCAGGCCACGCTTAGGCCAGCATCTTGCCTCATTGATTCGCAGGATTGCTCGGCTGATGCTCGTGAGGCTGCTGATGTGTGCCCGGCTGTGCAGGAATGACGCCCCCACAGGGGCCTAGCTTTTTCTGCACGTCCGCTCCCTGGCGTTTTGCCGCTTCCTGGTCCCGTTCTGCTTGGCAGACCTTGAATGCCTCGAGCTGCTTCGCCGGGATGATCTTTGCGATCTCCTGCTCGGTCTGCTCGTTGATCTCTTGGATCTTCTCTCGCTTCTTTTCCGCACTCAGGGTAGGATCGGTGCACACCGTATGGATCTTTCCTTTGGCATTATCTTCAATGTGCCATCGCTGGTTCACGAATGCGGAGGCAATGCCGGCCACACGCCAGCAAGGCGCCTGCCCCCGCGAGCTCGGCCGCCGGGGACCGGACGAAACAGGCTGTGAAGAGGCACTGGGAGCCTCGAGAGGAGGCTGGGCCGAGGGGGCCTGCGGGGAACTCTGCGGAGAGCCGTCCAGTCGAGCACTCCCAAGGGAGTGGGCGGCTACCAATACTGTGAAAGGCAAAGTCAGGATTGCGAAGAATCCGATTCTGGACGCGCGCATGCCCTAATCTCCTAGAATTACATTCCTCAAAGGAAAAGCCGCCTGCAAATGCCTATGCCAACAGACCGTCACACCCAGGAAATGCCTGAAGTAGCGGAGTACCAACCATTGTAGGGTATATTATGATACGAAGCACGGTCCTCCGAAAGTGTCGGCTGGTTCCAGAATTGCGACAGCAATTTGTCCCTCGTGCGGAAAAGCAGGCCTCCTTCTCTTGCTCCAAGTGAGCGAAGGCCAGAATCAAATTTTTGGACCAATTCGAAAGCCGCTTGCCCTTGCGCAAGTTTCCTCGCGTACTACTTTCTAATTCGCAAAATCCAGGTATAATCCCGCCTATATGGCCCCTCCAACCGAAGTGAAAGCGCCCGGGATGGTTCCTGACGAGTTGAAGCAAGAGCCGCGGTCGAAAGGCATCGCCACGCCGCGCAAGAAAAAACCCAAGGAACTCGCCGTCATCACCGAATGCTGCACCGGTTGCGCCGGCTCGCCCGCCTGCGTCGAATACTGTCCTGTCGAAGACTGCATGTTCTGGGTTCCTGACGAGGACCATCCGCCGTTCGGACGCATTCAGATCGATCCGATTCTCTGCATCGGCTGCAAGAAGTGCCTCAGCAAGGGCCCGGACGGCTGCTTCCTCGATGGCTGCCCCTGGGACGCCATCGTCATGGTGGACACGACGGAAGTGGAGAAAGAAGTCGGCCCCATGGCCTACTAACGTTTTGATGCCCGAACGAAACTTCCCTTGCCACCGCCCAGATGATGCTGCCGTTTCTTCGTAAACCGCATCACGGGAGAATGTTGTCCGTATAGGTCGCCAAACCCTCAGGCCGCTGGTTTGGAGCTTGTCGTACGCGGCGGAAAGGAGTCGCGCGTGCCATCCGTACGAGATCGGTTCCTTGTATTTTCAGGCGCGGCCATTTTTGTTTCGCTGACGCTCCCTCTCGCGGCATGCGTCATGGTTTTTGCGGCGGGTCCGGCG
>DATAIH010000238.1:0-40034 GCA_036262755.1 Candidatus Acidiferrum sp. | reverse complement strand
CGGCATGTGAAACGGCCTCCGGTTTTTTCCCGGCTTCACCACCTTCAGCACATGCGGAATCACTTCACCCGCCCGTTCGATCAGCACGGTGTCACCAATCTCGACGCCCAGCCGCTCGATTTCATCCATGTTATGGAGCGTGGAACGGCTGACAGTGACGCCTCCCACTTGCACCGGCTCGAGTATCGCCACCGGCGTCAGCACCCCCGTGCGGCCTACGTTCACGAGAATGTCTTTCACCACCGTCGTTTCCTGCCGCGCCGGATACTTGAACGCAATCGCCCACCGCGGCGCCTTCGCCGTGTAACCCAGCTCATTTTGTATGGACGTGGCATTCACCTTGATCACCACGCCATCAATTTCATACGGCAGTTTCTCGCGCTTGGCGTCCCAAGCCTCGCAATACCCAATCACTTCCTGAATTCCGTTGCACAGCTTCCAATCATCGGAAGCGCGGAAACGTAATTGCTTCAGAGTTTGCAGGGATTCCGAATGCTTGGCGAACGGCACACGTCCATCCACCAGCAGGTAGTAAGCGAAGAAATCCAGCTTTCGCGACGCCGTGATCGTGGGATCGAGCACCCGCACCGCTCCCGCCGCAGAGTTCCGTGGGTTCACGAAGATCTTCCCGCCAATCCGCTCCTGCTGCCGGTTCAGCGCTTCGAAGGCCTTGCGCGTCATCATCACTTCCCCGCGCACCTCGAAATCCGCTGGCAGCTTCGCCTTTTTCAATGCGGATGCATCCACCCGCAACGGAATCGACCGGATCGTCTTCAGGTTCGGCGTCACCTCTTCGCCCGTGGTGCCGTCTCCGCGGGTCACCCCGCGCACCAGCACGCCATCCTCGTATTGCAGCGAGATGCTCAACCCATCGAACTTATGCTCGGCAATGTATTCGATTTTTTCTTTGCCGCTTCCCTCGCGCACGCGCCGGTCCCATTCGCGCAGCGCGTCGTAGGAAAACGCATTGTCCAGGCTCAGCATCGGCCGCGCGTGACGTACGGTCTGAAAACCCCCGCGCGGCGCGCCGCCTACGCGCACCGTCGGCGAATCCGGCGTCACCAGTTGCGGATGCGCCGCTTCCAGCTCCTTCAGCCGCTCCATCAGCCGGTCGTACGCCGCGTCCGAAATCTCCGGCTCGTCCAGCACGTAATACCGGTATTCGTGGTAGCGCAGCTTTTCGCGCAGCTCTTCGATTTCCTGCTTCACATTTGCTGGTGCCGCTTTCGCCACAAACCCTCCGTAACTGCAAGGGCGGTTATTTCATACCCCCAAGGGCAGGGCAGACCCTCGTCACTACCACGCCCTACACAGCTATTCATTCCTGGTGCACTTTGGAGTGCGGCGGCTTGCCGCCGCCTTTGCTCATGCTGCGCTTCTTCACGCTCGCTTGTCATTTCGCGGCCAGCGACAAATCCGTCTTGCGCGATTGCCCCGGTTTTCACTGCAGGTGCAGCGAGCGGTCGCGCATTCGCCCGAAATGGCTGCCCTGAAGTCGACGTTGCCCGGCCGTTCCGATTCCGCGCCCTTTGCCGCCGAGGAATCCCACTTCCACACAACGCTCAAGCAACGCATGCGCGAATTCGCCCCACATTATATAGAATGAAAGGGATCACGCTAAGTGGAACGCCCTAGGCCACAACAAAATGACCGCTGACCTGCAAAACGCTCTCTTGATTCACAACCCGAACGCCGGCAACGGCGGTATCGGCCGCCGCCGGCTGCTCGATAAGGCACGGCACATCTTTGCCACGCGCGGCATTGACGCCGATCTCGCCGAAACGACCGGCCCCGGCCACGCCACGGAAATCGCTGCGCGCGCCGCCGCGGAAAACCGCGGCCTGGTGATCGCTTGCGGCGGCGACGGCACGCTCAATGAGATCGTCAATGGCCTCGCCAACCATCAGAACGGCGATCGCGTCCCGCTCGCGCTTCTTCCCGGCGGCACCGCCAATATCCTCGCCAAGGAACTCGATCTTCCATGGGACATCCCCAAGGCCGCGGAAAAACTGGTTCACGGCACGGTCAAAGAAATCGCGCTCGGTCTCGCCACCCCGCTCGAGCACCCAGGAAAGAAGAGATACTTTCTCAGCGTTGCCGGCGCCGGCCCTGACGGCGCAATCGTCTATTCCATCGATCTTGGCCTGAAATCGCGCGTCGGCATTCTCGCGTATTGGTGGGCAGGCCTCCGCGAAGTTTTTCGCTACAAGTTCCGGCATTTTCGTGTCATCAGTGACGGCCGCAAAATCAACGCTTCCCTAGTCATTGTCGGCCGCACCCAAAATTACGGCGGCCCGTTCAAGATCACCACCGAAGCCGATCTCTTCCAAGACCGCTTCGAAGTCCTCACCCTCTCCACACAAAGCGGCATGCGTTATCTCAGCTACCTGCCGTCCCTCTGGCTCGACAAACTTCGCGGCACCGAAGGCGTCGAGTTCTTCAAATCCGACTCCGTCCTCTGCGAACCGCTTGATGCGAACCCCCTCTACGCGCAAATCGACGGCGAGCCCTTCGCGCGCCTCCCTGTCGAATTCCGCATCGTCCCCCGCGCCCTCAGGCTGCTCGTTCCGCGCAACCAGAAGTGACGATTCCGTTCGTGTCGGGGCGCGCTTCCGTCCCGAGCGCAGCGAGGGCGTGCGGGGCGCCGATTTGACAGCGAAATCGAGGCTCGTAGCCGCTGCTCGGACGCCTTCCTGGTCACGCGGACCCTTTCTTCGAATTGCGAACAGAAAACTTACGGCTCTGCAGGCCCCGCACACGATCGCCGGTTCTCTCCGCACCGTCCCTTTTTGCGGCAGGGAGCGGTGGCTCTTGGTCTATATTCGCCTTTTATTCGCCAATGGTCGAGGCTTGAACTCCATGCCCATGCCCGCAATGCCTGTGCGTTTTCAATCGATTGCTTCGGCTGGAGCGACCCGACATCGAAAAGAAGTGTTGGAAGGAGATTCTCTGGTCGCTATCTCATTTCGCTGCGAACTGCGACAGTCCCCCATCACCATACTGAAGGAGTACGTCGAGCAGCAGAAACCCCGTCCTAACTCTTTAGGGAGGTCACGGGTGCCTTATATCCCAGCCCTGAAGGGCGAGGTTTTACGGCACCAATGATAACCTCTCCCGTATGGACCCCCTTACCCACGCGTTGGCCTCGTATTCGCTTCAGCGCGCTGCCTTCCCTCGCATCTCGCGCGGCGCCACGATCGCCGTGGTCCTCGCGGGCATGGTTGCCGACGTAGACCTCCTCAGCCTGTACTTCGGGCCTTCCGCCTACCTCGCCTTTAATCGCACCTATTTGCATTCGATCCTCGCCGCCCTGGCGTTCAGTGTTCTCGCCACCTTCCCGTTTTTCCTCCTCAAACCCAAAGCCCCCGGGATCAAAATCCCGCGCGCAGCCATCTTCTCAGCCGCTCTCGCCGCAGCCCTCTTTCATCTCGGCCTGGACGTCTGCCAGACCGCCGGCGTCGAACTTCTCTGGCCTTTCTCATCCCGGCGCTTCGCATTGGACTGGCTCCCACCGCTCGATCTTTGGATTCTAGGAATCCTGCTTGCCGGGGTTCTTCTCCCACTCCTCAGCGGACTCGTCACCGAAGAAATCGGCGCCCGCCGCAAGGGTCCTCGCGGCAGACTTGGCGCAACCCTTGCCCTTGCCGCACTGACTCTCTATCTCGTTGTCCGCCTGGTCTGCCACGGCGACGCCATCGCTGCTCTGGAATCGCGCACCTATCTCGGCGAAATGCCGCACAAGGTTGCGGCGTTCGCCGAATCCAGTTCGCCTCTTCGCTGGCACGGCATCGTCGAAACCGAACGCGCCCTCCACGACCTGGCGGTCCCCATCGGCCCGGGCGCCGATTTCGATCCCAGCTCCGGCATCACCGCCTACAAGCCCGAACCCTCGCCGGGCCTTAACGCCACGCGCAATTCCGGTGTCGCTCGCCGCTTTCTTGAAGTCGCGCGCTTTCCCAAAGCCACCGTCGAGCAAACCCGCGAAGGTTTCCATGTCATCCTGCGCGCTTTCCCATACACCCGCGACGCCGGCTACGGGTCGCGCGTTCAAGCGCTCATCGACACCGACCCATCGGGCAAAATCCTCTCTGAGGAGCTTGCCTGGGTTCCCTCTCCCCGCGATTTCTGGTGGCGCTAGCGTTCTGTCTCGTGTCTTTAGGAAGCGGGCCTCTGCGCAAAGCAGGTTGTAGTCAATGGGCTTCCCCTGACATCGCCGTTTTTTTAGCGGTGTGTTGGTGCGCGGGCGAAATCTCGCAAGCCTTGCCGCGCAGAATACATTCACTTTTCCCGCGGCCCTCGGTGCCTAAGTATCGCTCGGGAAAGGAGATAGCTCACCAGCGCAAATAGAATCAAAAATACGGTCACCGTCAACTTATGATGGACCAAGTAAGGCATCGCGTCGCTGCCGTAGCGGATCGCCAGGTAGCCTATTCCGAAGTAGCGAACCGCTCGCGCCAGCGCGATGGCCAAAGTAAAACTGGCCAGTGGCACCTCAAAAACGCCCGCAGCCACGACAAAAACCTTGAAGGGCGTTGGCGGCGGCAGCAGCGCCGCAATCAGGATGCCGCCGAATCCGTTCTCTACCACCCAAGTGTGGATGGCCTGCGCGCGGTTACCCGCATGTTTGTGGAAAAGAGCTTCTCCGCCCTTCTGGGCGATATAGAACAACAGCACACAGCCGGCGACCGACCCCAGCATGGCCATCACCGCATATATGGGCATCTTGGCCGGACGCCGAATGGACAATTCGATCAACAAGAGATCGTTGATGACCGGAAACGTCAGCACCGAGGAATCCAGAAAGGAGATCAGGAAGAGCCCGGGCGCACCGAGGCCGCCCGCAAACGCGACTATTCTCTGCTTCCAGAGGTTTAAAAAAGACGGCAAAAGCGCTCCTCGCGCAGAAAGTTTCTCTTCAGAGTGACCACCCGCGCTCTCCCGGCGCCGCCTTTTCTCGCTCTCGGTTCGCCGCCGCTTTCTCGACACGCACCATAACGTCCGGCAGGGAACTTACTGAAGTGATGCCAGATGCGCGGCGCCGGATTCATGGCGCGAGGTTATTGTGCAAAGGCGGCGCGGTCAAAATGATTCATGAACACCTGCATCAGTGCGGTACGGTGCAGGTTCGGCAGTTTGGGAATCTCTCCGATCACGCGCACGTGTCCGAAGCGCTCGATGGTTTCGCGGTTCTCGCGATTCTGGTCGCCGATCAACACCACGCCGTGGACCGGAAGCTCCGCGGCATGGAGCGCGGCAAGGGTCAGCAGTGTATGATTCACGGTTCCCAGGCTGCTTCGCGCCGCCACAATCACCGGCAATTTGAATTTCACCATCAGGTCCAGCATGAATTGCTTTTGATTGACGGGCACCAGCACGCCGCCCGCCCCTTCGACCACCAGCCAATCATTCATCAGGCTGGTGGGCATATTGATCTTGCCAAGGTCGATTTCCACCCCGGCCCAGCGCGCGGCCAGATCCGGAGATACCGGAGGAACGAATTTGTAGATTTCATCAAGCGTGCGGTCTGTGCCAATGCCCGCCAGCCGCATGACCGTCACGCGATCCGAGCCTTCGAGCGTGCCGGTTTGGATGGGCTTCCAGTAAACCGCGTCCAGCGCCGCGCAGAGAAGCGAGGAAAGAACGGTTTTGCCGACGCCAGCATCGGTTCCGGTGATGAAAAAATGATGTCTCAAGCGCGGGCCACCGCGGCGTACCAACTTTCCTGTTCGCGCAAGCTATTCAAAGAGCTCTCCAGGCGCACCAGTTCATCATCGGAAGTTCCGCTCGTCAAGGAAAACCGCGGGCGCTCGCTACCATGCATTACTGTCGGTGGACGCACGGCCCGCACGGCAAATCCCTGGATTTGCAAGTTCGCGGCGGCGCTGAACGCTTGATCGTTTTCCCTGATGATCAACGGCACAATCTGCGTTTTTCGTCGCGACCTTCTAAGCCGCTTCGGCAATCCCTTCGGTTGTCCTAACCCCGTCTAAGCAGGCTGGCTGGTTCGCGATGAATCCCGCATCTTACCATTAGCGATTAGCTTGGCAAAAACGTCCTGGTTGTGGGTGAGAACCGGCTGTTTCACCCATCCAGCTAAAATGCCACAAAACTTCGATTTGTGCTTGCCCGGCGCCCCGTCTTGTAGGCACCTCGCCGGCGGTTCTGAGGGGCAACTCGAGCCGGCGCGGAGAGTTTACCCCGACTCTGGTCCAGGCCTCTTGCCGGTGGAAGGAGAGAAGGTTCGAGGCCGGTAAGCCCGGTTGATTCCGCCGGTTATCCCCCCTGACCGAAGCGGAGAGAAACGTAATTTCAATCGAAGGGGCTGACGATGGCGGAAAGTCGCTGCCGACGACCGTTGCCCGGCGAAGCGGTTTGACCGGGTTTCTCCAAAATGTTATAAAACTTCGATTTGTGCTTGCCCTGGCGCCAGTCTTGTAGGCGCCTCGCCGGCGGTCTTGGGGGGGTAACTCCAGCCGGCGCGCGGTGAGTTTACCCCGACTCCGGTCGGGGCCTCTTGCCGATGGAATGAGAAGAAAACTACTGAGGCTCGCAGATTGCTGGGACGAGTCATTTGGCGTGCGGCAGCCTTGCTGCCGCTTTCTCGCTTGCTCGCCAGTGTCTATGTCTTGCGAGCCACAATGATTGGCGGCCTGCGCCATAGAGCGCCTGGCAGAACAAGTGTGGCGGTAAGCGGCCCGTTTCAAGAACTTTCACAGGTTCCATCGCTCCGCAGACTTTGCCGTCAGGGAGGATTCTGAATGCGCACCTGGCTAACGAATGCCTGGTCTCGGTGTTTGAAATGCACCAAGTTTGGCGCGGGGGCGGCCGCCTTCGCGCTGCTCGCCGCCGCCACGCGCGCTGAGGAAGCCGGCGGCGAAGCCAATCTGAAGCTACCCGACCTTTCCCAGGTCAGCTTTCTCGGCATGGACGGCCACAGGCTTCTGCTCTTCGGCATCCTCTTTTGTCTGTTCGGCCTGGCTTTTGGGCTGACGATCTACGCGCGCCTGAAAAACCTGCCCGTCCACAAATCCATGCGTGAGATCTCCGAGCTCATCTACGAAACCTGCAAAACTTATCTCGTTACGCAAGGAAAATTCCTCCTTTTGCTCTGGGTTTTCATCGCCGTTGCCATTGTCTTGTATTTCGGATGGCTGCATCCCATTCCCGACAAGCCCGTCTCCACCGCGCTTTTCAGCATTCTGGCTTTCAGCCTGCTGGGGATGGCAGGCAGCTACAGCGTCGCCTGGTTCGGCATTCGCGTAAACACCTTCGCGAACTCGCGCACCGCCTTCGCCAGCCTTTACGGCAAGCCCTATCCCATCAATCAAATCCCGCTTCGCGCCGGCATGAGCGTCGGCATGATGCTCATCTCTGTAGAGCTTTTGATGATGCTGATAATCCTGCTTTTCATCCCCGGCGACTATGCGGGTCCGTGCTTCATCGGTTTCGCCATCGGCGAATCCCTTGGCGCGGCCGCGCTGCGCATCGCTGGCGGCATCTTCACCAAAATTGCCGACATCGGTTCCGACCTCATGAAAATCGTCTTCAAAATTAAGGAAGACGACGCGCGCAACCCCGGCGTAATCGCCGATTGCACGGGCGACAATGCGGGGGATTCGGTGGGGCCGACCGCGGACGGATTCGAGACTTACGGGGTGACCGGCGTCGCGCTCATCACTTTCATTTTGCTGGCGATTCCGCCGGAGCATTTTTTGCCCGCGGGCCAGACTCTGCACACCGCCTCCGCAGAGGCGATCGCCAAAGCCACGGCGTTCGCCAGCACGATTCAGGTCCAGCTGCTCGTTTGGATTTTTGTCATGCGCATCATCATGCTGGTGGCGAGCGCGGCCGCGTATTTCATCAACGGCTTCTTCGCCAAAGCGAAATACGCCAAAGCCGACGACATGAATTTCGAAGCGCCGCTCACTTCGCTGGTTTGGATCACTTCATTCGTTTCCATCGGCCTCACTTATCTCGCTTCGTGGCTGATCATCCCCGAACTGGGCGGCGACACCACGCAGTGGTGGAAACTCGCAACCATCATCACCTGCGGAACGCTCGCCGGCGCCATCATTCCGGAACTTGTAAAAGTTTTTACTTCGGTCGAGTCGCGCCACACCAAGGAAATTGTTACCTCGGCGCAGGAGGGCGGACCATCGCTCGGAATCTTGTCGGGCTTCGTCGCGGGAAATTTTTCCGGCTTTTATCTCGGCCTGTCGATGGTGCTGCTGATGTCCATCGGCTATCTGGTTTCGCGCGGAGGATTGAGCAACTTGATGGTCGCCGAGCCCGTGTTCGCGTTCGGCCTCGTCGCGTTCGGGTTTCTCGGCATGGGGCCGGTGACCATCGCGGTGGATTCCTACGGACCGGTGACCGACAACGCGCAATCCGTTTTCGAACTTTCGCTCATCGAGCAGCTTCCCGGCATCAAATCGGAACTCAAGAAAGACTTCAACATGGACGTGGATTTCGAACGCGCGAAACACATGCTCGAGGCCAACGACGGCGCGGGCAACACCTTCAAAGCGACCGCGAAGCCCGTGTTGATTGGCACCGCCGTCGTCGGCGCCACTACCATGATTTTCTCGATCATCATGGCGCTCACCAACGGTCTCGCGGAAAATGTGGACAAGCTCTCGCTGCTCCACGCGCCGTTCGTTCTCGGACTCATCACCGGCGGTGCGGTGATTTACTGGTTCACCGGCGCGAGCACGCAAGCGGTGACCACCGGTGCGTACCGCGCGGTGGAATTCATCAAAGCCAACATCAAACTCGAAGGCGTGGAGAAAGCCAGCATCACCGACAGCAAAAAAGTCGTCGAAATCTGCACGCGTTACGCGCAAAAAGGCATGTTGAACATTTTCATTGCTGTGTTTTTTGTTACGCTGGCGTTCGCCTTCGTCGAGCCGTTCTTTTTTATTGGCTACCTCATCTCCATCGCCACGTTCGGCTTGTATCAAGCGATCTTCATGGCCAACGCCGGCGGCGCCTGGGACAATGCGAAGAAAATCGTAGAAGTCGAACTCAAGCAAAAAGGCACACCGCTGCATGACGCTACGGTGATTGGCGACACCGTGGGCGATCCCTTCAAAGACACTTCTTCCGTTGCATTGAACCCCATCATCAAGTTCACGACGCTCTTTGGCTTGCTCGCGGTGGAGCTTGCCGTGAGTTTGACAAAAAGTAGGGGCGGCTTGCTGGCGCACACGCTGGCGGCCGCGTTTTTCATGGTCGCGTTCTTCTTCGTCTACAAATCGTTCTACGGTATGCGCATCAAGGGCGAAGCGGCGTAGCGGTGTGCCTTGGGCCTCCTGAGGCCGGCCGGCGTCTTTCGGGTGCGGGAGCTTGCACCCGCTTTTCCTGGCTTGACACTTTTGCTTCACGGCGCGCGCTGGGTTATCAACAGAACACTGCTGAGGTCAGAAAAGCGGCGGCCAGCCACCGCACTCCAGAAAAGATAGGGCACGACCTGTCGTGCTCGTACGGTTGCCGGCAATTCGCCAACCACTCAAGTTGGCAATCCAAAACTCCAAGAAAGCCGCCTAGGGCGGATACCGGATGCCGCGTGCTTGCCTTCCTTGGTAGAATTCCGCCGCTTGACCTATGAGGTGCTGACAATGAGAGAAATGTCGTGGTTTTGCGTTTGCGCATTTGCGCTGGCGAGTGTTCCGGCAGTTTCTAACGCGCAGGTGGATACGCGGTGGAAGATTCATGATCCGGACCGGCCGGTGCCTTCGGTGATTGATCCGGGCACGGCGAGCACGCAGGAAACGCCGGGGCGCGCGCCCTCGGATGCGGTGGTGCTCTTCGACGGCAAGGATCTTTCGCAGTGGGTCCAGAAAAAAGACGGCAGTCCCGCCAAATGGAAAGTCGAGAACGGTTATTTCGAAGTTGCGCCGAAAACAGGGGACATTCAAACACGCGAAGCCTTCGGCGATTGCCAGTTGCACGTGGAATTTGCGGAGCCGACCCCTCCGAAAGGCGAAAGCCAGGGACGCGGCAACAGCGGCGTTTTCCTCGAAGGGCTTTACGAAACGCAAGTCCTCGACTCTTATCAGAACAAAACGTACGCTGACGGGCAGGCCGCGGCGATCTACGGCCAGTACCCGCCGCTGGTGAACGCCTCGCGTCCGCCAGGCCAATGGCAGACCTACGACATCGTCTTTCACGGCCCTCGCTTTGATGCGTCCGGAAAGTTGACGCGTCCCGCGCGCGAAACCGTTTTTCACAATGGCGTGCTGGTGCAGGACAACGTCGAACCCACCGGCCCAACGGCGCACGGCGAACGACCGGCGTACAAACCGACGCCGGAAAAGCTGCCGCTCGCGCTGCAGGATCACGGCAATCCCGTACGCTACCGCAACATCTGGATCCGCGAGTTGAAATCGTCAGAATGAGGATGCCGTCGCAAGAAGGTGGTCACACGCCCCTTCCCGATAGCAGCACTCGTCTCGCTTGCCCGCCTTGTTCCTACTCCCCGTGGGCCTTGGCCGCTGCGGGACCCTGGTGGGTCGACTTCGCCGCCGTCGACAAGGGACTTTAAGAAGGTGCCCCCCGGGACGCCGTTTCGCTTCCATCCCGCGCCCAAGCATCCTTCAGGCAGCATTGTCCGGTGACGAACTGGATCCAGGGCAACTGCCACGCTTGCGACGCGGGCAACGCCGTTTCCGAGGATTGCCTGGCTCGCTCGAGAGATCTCAGAGCGAGGGCAACAGACCCGCCGATTAAGTCTTGATCAGGCCTGGGAATTTGCGCGGGCTCGTGTCGAATCCGGGGAAGACCGGCTTCAGGTCGGCGACGCCGATGTGTTTGGCGAGGATTTCGCCGAGCACGGAGCGGAAATCCGTGGCGAGCGCCAAGTCGCGGCCCTCGTTGAGTTGATGATCGTTCAAGCCGGGCCATTTGCCATAGACCTGCCCGCCGCGCACGTCTCCGCCCATCACGAACATGCAATTCGCGTGACCGTGGTCGGTGCCGCGATTGCCGTTCTCGCGCGCGGTGCGACCGAATTCGCTCATGGTGACGAAGACGATGTTCTCCATGCGGTCGCCCAGGTCCTGATGAAACGCGGCAAGGCCTTGGCCGAGATCGCGCAGCAGATTCGAGAGCTGGCCCTGCACGCCGCCTTCGTTGACGTGATTGTCCCACCCGCCGCAATCCACAAACAAGACTTCCACCCCAATGCCGGCTTTCAGGAGCTGGCCGATTTCCTGCAAGCTCCGGCCGAGGCGGCTTGCCGGGTATTGCGCACCATTTTCCGGCTGATATTTTTCGGGATCGGCCTTGCGGAGCAGGTTGATGGCTTCAAACGTTTCCGTGCCGGTGCCTTGCAGCGCTTTGTCAACAGTTTGCGCGTACATGGCTTCGAAGCCGCCTTCCACCACCGGGCCCATTCCCGGCGCTTGCGCCATCACTTTGAATTGTCGCAGGTCCGGCAAGGCAATGGCGGGCGCTGCGCCCTGCAGCGTGCGCGGAAGGTTCGGTCCAATCGCGACGGCACGGAAGGGCGAAGCACCTTCTTCGGGAACCGCTTCGAGCGCGCGATTCAACCAGCCGTTCTCGGTGGATTTCAATCCCGGCGTGCCGGACTCCATGAAGTCCTGCGCGTCGAAATGCGAGCGCGTGGGATCGGGCGAGCCCGCGGCGTGCACAATGGCCAGCTGATTCTTGTGAAAGAGCGGCTCAAGCGGCGCAAGACTGGGATGCAGCCCGAAAAAGCCGTCGAGGTCGACGGCGGCATCCGCGCCGCCACGCTTTGGCTGGGGAATGGCGATGGTCGGGCGCATGCGGTAATAATTTGACTCGCCAAAGGGAACGACGATGTTCAATCCGTCCGCCGCCCCGCGCTGAAAGAGCACGACAAGCTGGTTTTTGTTGGGCATCGGGGTAGAGGCCGCGGCGCGCTGGAGAAACGCGGGCATGGCGCTCAGACCCACCATAGCCACGCCGCCTTGCTTCAGAAAATACCGCCGCGAGAATCGGAGTCCGCGCACGCCTTCACAACATTCGTAACTCATAAAGCATCACCTTCTTTGAAATTCCGGGGCGCCGAGGACTAGCCCAGCGATTACGCCTAAGTCCGCTTCGCCGCGAGGATCGTCGAGCTTCGCTCGAAGCACCTGGGGATTGTCGAGCTGCTTTTCCAGCGTTTCGACCGTCGCGGGCGCAGCCTGTCCGCCGAGAAAAACCTCGACGGCGTGATCGAGCGCCGCTTTCGGGTCGGCGGAGGAATCCGCTCCCAGCAACGAAGCTACGTCGGTGCGCGCGCCGCGCATGCGGTTGCCCGCGAGCGCCAGTGAAAAATTCAGACGATTGAGCAGCGCGCCGGTGTTGACCCAGGTCTCCGCTTTGTCCGAATAGCCCGTCGGCGGCTGGCATTGATAGAGCGGCTCGCCGATGCGGCCAACCCACTGCACCAGTGGCAGCGGCGTGTCGACGTCGGTACCGAGCGAGCGCGCTGCGGAAACCACCAGCTCGAATGGCGTCTTGATCTTTGCGCGGTAGGCGTCGCGCGACCAGAATTCCGGCGACCAGATCATGGTCTTCATCACCGCGCGGATGTCGCCATCGCTCGATTGAAATGTTTCGGCCATACGGTTCACCAGCGCCGGCGGGGGATTGTCAGAAACAAAGCGTCGTGCGAGCTCCGTGGAAATAAATTTTGCCGTGCTCGGATGATGCACCAGCAGATCAAGCACTTGCTCGCCGTCTTTCATCCCTCCGGCGTGAATCTTCTTGCCCAGCACCATTTTGGGATCGGGATCGTGGAGGCGCTCGTCGAATTTGAAGTCGGCGTAAATTCTGGGCTTATCGATCGTCCAACCGGTGAAGGAGCGCGCCACTTCGGTGACGTCTTTCTGGGTGTAGCCGCCGTCGACACCGAGCGTGTGCAGCTCCATCAATTCGCGGCCGTAGTTTTCGTTCAAGCCGCGTTCATTCTTTTTCCCTTGCGGGTTTACCGGTGGGCGCGGAGGCCAAGGACGGCCAAACGGTCCATAGCGCGCCTGGCGCATGGCGCGCAACATGGCCTGGCGTTCGGCAGCGCGGGGATCGGCGCTGAGAAAATTGTCCAGATAGAAAAGCATCGCAGGGCTTTTGGCTGTCGCTGCGAGTAAGTCCTTGAATTTTCCAAGCGTATGCGGTTGGATCACGTCACGTTCGTAGGAAGTCAGGTAGTAGCGATCCTCGCCTTTTCCGGCAAACACGTTGAAGTGGTTGAACCAGAAATCGTCCATCACCTGTTGAAGTTGCCGCTCGCTGTAAATCGCGCGTGTCACCTTGGCCATGGCAAGTTCCGCAACGATGCGCGCTGGCCGCTTGCTGTCGTCTGCAACTGCACGCGGCACGCTGTTCGGGTCGCCTCCGCCAAGCGCTTCGCGCCGACGCGCGCCCTTCACGGCCTGATCCGGTTCGATCGGCTCTTTCATCGGGGCTGGCGCGGTGGGATTCTCCGCTGCGGGTTGCGAAACGGATTCGCCGGGGGGTGAGGAACTCTGCGCGTCCTGCGTTTGCGGGGCTTGCATTTCCTTTTCTGAAGCGGCGGCATCGCCACGACGCTGCCCTTCTTGCGCTCTTTCTCTCTCCTGCCTCTCCGCTTGGATGACCGCCGGTTTCGGCTGGGGATACTCCGCAATCAACTTTGCCGTGGACATTCGCAGCGTCTGGTAATCCTCGAGCCGCGCTTCGACCGCCTTGTCCTCGATGGAGCTGGGACTAAGCTGCTGCTCAATCCATTTTGCCAAGCCCATCTGGCGGACGCGCTCGGCGTCCCCAGGCCGCGGACCATACGCAAGCCGGTTCAGCGCGTGCAGGATGGCCTGCTCGGGACTGAGTTCGCTAATCGGGAGGCCTTTGAGCGCGGGATCCGCTTTCGGCTTCTTCTCTTTGGCGGCCGGAGGCGTGGCCGCGACTCCCGGGAACTCTAGTCCCAGCAGCGCACAAGAGCACGAGAGCAGCAAAGCAAGGAAAGATCTGGGAGTTGCAGCAATCCAAGGGAATGGAAAACGATGGCTGGATGCGCGGAAATTCCTTGACCTCATTGCGTTCTCCTGCGCTCTCTGGCCAAGAGGCAAACTTCGACCCGGACCCTCGACCGTTTAGAATAACCCTCGGTGGGGGAAAAAGTTCCTGAACCTGGGTCTGCGATGCAGAAACCCTACCATCCCAAAACCATTGAAACGGAGGGATTTAGCGGCAAGCATGAAGATCCCGCCTCGCCCGAAGACACCGAGCGGGCGGGTTTTTCGAGATCGATGATCGAAGGCGCCGCGTAAGCGCGGACCTGCCTCCCCGCTACTCGCTGATGTCGAAATCCACCATGCGATTGGGCGCACTGTTCTTTGCGGAGTCCACCGCTTGCATCACCAATCGGTAGGAGCCGGGCTTCAGGTCCTCCACTTTCACCTTCAAGCCGATGGGAACAACCGGATTGCCCTTTTGGATGAATTCATCCGCGCGCACCGCTCCGGTCGAAAAAATCTTTTGGTTGCTGGCACGATCGAGAATGGTGTAGCCCATGGCCACGACCGGCGGCTTGTCGGACGTCAGCAGAGGCTCATAAATCTCACTGTAAACGACCACGTTGTCGGTGTGCTTGAAGCGGTTCGTTGGTGAAGGGATGATTTGCATGCCCTTCACTACAAGGGGTGTGCGGTCCTCGAGCAACACCGAGTCGAGGCTTTCGGGAATATCGTTCAGCTTTTGCGGCGAATTCGTGAGCGCAATGCCGCCGAGACTGAACTGCTTGCCGTCGTATGGGTCAATCGAAAGTGGCGATTCGAACTTCCCAAAGGCGTCGCCGCCAGTGCTCAAGACCACCGTGAGCTTGTAGTCTCCCGGCGTAGCGTCGAACTGATTTTCGTATTGATACGGTGCTTTTGTGAACTCCTTCCATTCTTCTTTTTCCAAATCCAGGTTTACGGTGTCGCTGAACTTTGCACCGACGGATCCATCGCTGCGATAGGCAATTCCCAGGACATTCAAGCTGGCGTGATACTTCCCTTTTTCCTTGTTGAATTGAAACGAATCGGACGGGATTTGCATGGCCAGGTTCACGCGCGCGGTATTCGGTCCGGTATAAAAGTACGGGTCTTCGAGCACCCCGTGAATCGAACCTGCCTGAGAGCCGGTTGCATGCGCTTCGAGTTGTTTCTCGAGCGGTTTGCCTTCGAGCACGTTGGCCGCCTTGACGTTGCAGTAGCCGCTCCGCGAGCGCACATGGAGCCCGCCTTCATTCATTTTTACCTTGAGCGTGTGGCAGCTACCTTCCGGCGTGTCTGGCGGAGCGTATCCGAGGACGTAGAACTCGTTTTGCTCGCGGCCGATTTTCTCGAGCCCGCCTAGCAGATCGTTGGTGTTGAAAATGCTGAAGCCGCCGGTTCCTTCGGCCAAGGCCGCAAGAACCTGCTGATTCGTCGCTACCGAGTTCGGAAAAGTCGGAACGATGGTGCGCGGCTGACTATACGTGGAATTGTAGAGGTTGGAGTTCGGCGTTCCGCCACCCGTGCCTCCACCACGCGTTCCGCCGCCCGTCCCCCCCGTGCCCCCACGGCCACCCGTTCCACCGCCTCCCGTACCGCCTGATCCGCCTCGACCGCCGGTACCTCCTCCGCCGCCGCTAGGGCCACCCGTGCCCCCGCCGCCGCCTCCTGGACGCCCACCACCTCCGCCACCCCCGCCACTCGGCGGGCCTCCCCCTCCACCGCCGGGCCTCTGCGGATCAGGCAAGCCCATCACCGGATAGGCGGCAAGCACGAGCCTGACACGCGGGGACGATCCCGGCGCGGGCTTTCGAACCGGTGCTCGAGACGACGCCCGAACCGCTCTCGCCTTACTAGACACCGCTCGGTTCAGGGAACTTCCCCCGGGCGCGGTGGCAACAAGGCCCCGCGCGTCGACGGCATAAATAGCCACGTTGGATTTGTTGCACGCATCAATTGTGGCGGTCAGTTCCGACTGGTTTTCAGTCGATAGTGGGAAACCGCCGGAGAAAAGAATGACCATTTTGCGCCCCGGGATGCTGCGCAGGTTTTTCGCCAGGCTCCGTACCGCGAGCAGCATGGTGCGCGCGCCAAAATCCGCTTGCGCATTGAAGAGCGAGGACATGCCCACCGCCGGCATGACCGCTGAGGCCACCGTGACCGGGGCATCTGCTGGCGGCGCATTCGGATCCACCGCCGAACCCTTCACGCCGGAAACCGCGGCGCGCAGGAGAACGGAGCTGGCCGTGAAGTTCTGGACAATGCGCAAGGAACCATCGAAATCCACGACGGCCATCAGGCTCTCAGGGCTCGCGTTGGCTTCGATGAATTTCTGCGCCGCGCCGCGTGCCTGAATCTGATCCGGCGCAGCCATCGTCGAGTTGTCAAAGAACAGGATCAGGTAATGCCGCTGGCCGTTGGGTTGCACCACGGCATCGGCCCCCGAAGAAAAGCTCGAAATGCTCTGCTCTTTGTTGTCCTCATAGACTTTGAATTCATTCTGCTTCAGGTCCCGCACATAATTGCCCTTTTTGTCGGTCACCACCGCATCTACCAGCACGAGTTTTGTTTCCCTCTTAATGACCACGCCGGAGGGCTCAGCCGGAGCCGCCTGGGGCGCCTGTGGCGGAGGCGGGGCGGGCGGCTGTTGTGCGCGCACGGACAGGACATCCCCAAAAAACAAAGCAGCCGCCATTGCCGCGGCAAACTGTATCGTTCTCGAGAAGTTGCGATGCGTACCCATAGTAGCCTCCAGGCCAAAAAGGAAACCGAGTTTTTCCGCGCCGATGCAAAAGCTAATAAGGAATCACCACGGCGCCGTTCCGGGCGGCCATCTGCGCGCCCTCGGCGTCGCGCACCACCAGCCTGACCAAATACGTGCCGGGCTTCACATCAAAGCTGGACTTCACGGTGAGCCCGGAGCGGCTGAGCCGCTCATAAGTGGTATCCCGTAATTTCATGTCGATGGTTTTTTGCACGCCGGTCACGTATTGGCCGTTCTCATCAAAAATTCCCGTCACAATGGTCAATTGATCGTTGTTGCGGTCCGAGGCTTTCCGAAAGCGGATGCCTTTCACGTCGAGGTGGGTCAGGACCGCCAGGCGAGCCTCCGCTTGGTCCTTTTTGAAATACTGCGTCTGCAGGTCCACCGGAATGTCGTGAACCTCCTCTTGCGAAAACAGTGCTTCTCGAATTTCCTCCTTGGCAACTTCGTCGGGATCGGCCACCGAGCGGGGCGCAAAATAACCATGCCGCGCCTGTATGTTGAATTTCTCTCTCGTCGTCAGGCCAACCCTCAGCGTGTGAAAACGCCCATCGAACTTTAAGTTCTGCGGCGAGAAGCCCAGCACGTAGGAAACCGCCGGAGCTGCGCCCGCTTCGCGCATGGCTTCGTCCACATCATTGCGGTTATGGTAGAACGTGCCTCCGGTACCGTCGGCCAACTCCGCCAAGACGGTCTCTTGAGCGCCCTGCGCGGAGACGCGATACATGGACTTATATCCGGCGGTACGAATGCCGTCGTTCGGGGGATTGGCGATGTCGCCCATCAGGTCGGGTACATAGAGGCCGCGCTCATCAATGGTATTGATGACCACATTGGCCCGCGTTGCGCGATCCACCATTTGCGACGCCTCATATTGAAGCTTGCTCAGGATGAAGCCCGGCGAAACCAAAACCAGGATGCGCTGACCCGGCAGGCTGGTCATGCGCCGGATGATTTCTTCGAGATGCCGGTAAGTGTACTCCGTTTCATTGTCGCCTTCGGAGGTGGCTCGCTGCGCCGCCGCTTGCGCCATGGTTTGCGCCGCAGCCTGCATAGTCCTGTCACCGTTGAACGCGCATTGCAGCGTTTCATCCGTAGCCACGGCCAAGGCCTGCACGTCGTTCTTATTGGCGATCAAATCCGCCTCGTAATAAGTCATGTCCGGGCAATCGGAAGAAGTGTGAATTGTCAGAGGACGCGGAACGATCCCCAAAAGGGCCTTTGCGAGCAAAGCATGATCGTCGGTAAAGTCCTGCGTAAGCTGACCCGAGGTGGTGTACATGGCCACGCGATCGCTCGGCGCCAGTGCGCCAAAGAACCGCGTGGCCGAATCGCGGACGAACACGGCGTCCTCCATGGACATGTGCACGTCGTCAAAAACCATGGAAACAAAGCGCTGCGGAAGCGCCGCCGCTTTCACCGCCGCGGGATCGGCTTCCGAAGAAGAACTGTCGGGCACTGGCGAAGTCGTAAGGGGGACGGCATGCGTGCTAGGAGTCTCCGTCGCAAAGGAGGTGATGATCTGAAGTTTCTTGCCGTCGTAGAGCTGGAAATCCTCCTTCTTCAGGTTGGAAACTACTTGGCCGTGCGAGTCGCGCACCACCACGCGCACCAGCACGTTATTGACGCGAACCTTGAAAGTTGCCGGAGTGTCCTGACTGGAAAACTCTTTACCCTCCTGCTCGGGAGGGGCGGCGGGTTTGGCAGCGGGATCGGGATTCGCGGCCGTAGCGGGTGGGGCTGGAGGGGGTGTAGGAGGCGGGTTTTGCGCCAAAAGTGGCAAGCCTAACGAGCAGTAAGCCAGAATGGCGAGGGGAAGGCACCTGGATCCCGGTGATGACAGTGAGCGAAACATCCCACGCCCTTCTGAAAACCACGTCCTCACGTCGGCTTCGTCGCAGGGCAGACAGACCTTGAAACTACCGCAACACAAGCGGTCAAACGAACTATACGCTGCTGCCAATTTTTGTGTCAATCGGGTGGGCCGCCCTTTCTGGGGAAACGCCGGGCCCCCTCGGCGAGGGCGGCCCACAACGGCACGAGTCTCTGCCCCTGACGCAGCCGGGAAATGATCGCGGCGAGTGACGGATTCAGCCGATGGGCTCGTCAAGTCGGCTGATCACCGGAGATGCCGTGCGCGCGGTATCCTGCGAGGGTCCAGACGTCCTGGGCTTCGGTGTGCCGAAGGACATAGCGATCGCCGTCGTCGGTCAACACACGAAAGTAGGTTTCGCCGGGGGAATACCAGCGATCCTCGACGGCCACAACCTGCAAAGCCCGGTCGCCCAGGTGCAATCGCACAGGGCGCTCGTCGGCTTTGAAGCCCGAATAGGTTTCCACACGAACGGAGGGCTCACGCACGGCGCTCCTCCAGTTTCCGGCTCGCGGCCAGCTCGGCGTTCCAGGCCGCTCCCAGAAAAATAATCACGGCAGAGAGCTCCATCCAGATCATCAGGCCGATGACGGCAGCCAATCCACCGTAGACCACGCTGTAAGGCACGCGCCGAACGTAGGTTCCAAACACTACGTTAGCAATCCACCAAAGCAGCGTGGCGACGGCCGCGCCTGGCAGCACCTTTCGCAGGCTGTCTTCTTTAGGGCGCGCCACCCGGTAAATCACCGTCAGCGAGAGCATCCCCAGGACCATTGCCGCCACCGGGAAAAAGATGTTCCACCAGCCCTGCAGAATCGAGTGTTTGCCGACCTCGTGCGCGATCCAGTGCCGCAGCGGCTTGCCCAAAATCCCCAGAACCGCCGCGCCGAGCAAAGGAGCAAACGTGATCAGCAACAGCAACAAGCCGCGAAGCTGCCGGTGCAGGAATCCGGGCTTTTCGTCGTCGCTATAAATAATGTGAATTCCTTCCATCACCAGCTTCATGACCTGGGAACCCGCCAGCAGTGTGCCCGACCACCCCAGCAGCGCGACCTTCCACGCTTCTGGCCCGTGGCTTACCAGGAATTCCGAAACAATGCTCTGGCTGCCCGGCGGAAGGAATTCCGTCAGGTCCTGGACCATCTCGAGCAAGCTGGCCTTGCCGCCGATCCGCGTGGTGGCCAGAGCCACGGCGATCAACAGCGCAGGGAAAAACGCCAGGAAAAGATTGAACGCAATAGCCTGCGAAATCATGCTGCAACGCGGGAAGACCCGCGCGAACAGCCTGTAGCCCCGCTTCGCGATTTCCGCGCCTGAGATCATCCTCGGGAATTATACCTGCCGCGCGTTTTCCCCGTGCGTCTGGCCCCTAATTTATTTGCGTTGCGTGGAAAAAAAGAGGATGGGCGGGAACGGCGCCCATCCCCGTAACGGTACAACCAATGTCGCGAGATGCGAAGCTTAGTTGCTGCCAGCGGCGAAGGCTTTCTGGATGAACTCCCAAACCTTCTTGTTGCTGAACGGTTGCATCCTTTGTTGCATGCTCGCCGGCCAGTTGGGGCGGTCCTGATACATTTTTGCGAGGCCGGCGGTAATCTCCCGGTCACCGCCGGTGAAGCCTTCCACGAGCTTTCTCCAGCGCGCCGCTAAAGCCTGCGCCTTGGCACTGGCAGGGTCTTCTCCGAGCGCAGCTTGTACATCGCGGAACAGATCGGACCATTCCCTCGACCAGCGTTCTTGATTCTCCGGCGACCACAGCTTCTTGCGGTCTTCGATCTTGCCTTGGGCTTCGTCGCTGTAATACTTTTTCGACCAGTCCATGTTGTCCTGCATTTCGATCACCTCGATGATTTTCTTCAAGATGGCAGAGTCCGGCCGGTTTCCTGGCGCAGTGGCTTTCTCGGCTTCTTCGATCGCGCGAATGGCGCTGTCGAGGAGCCTCCGTTTCTCTTCGAGCACGCGGCGCTGCATTTTCAGAGATTCGGACATTGCCGAAGTGCCGCGCTGGAAAATCCGCTGGATCTGCTTGAGAGGAATCCCCAGGAACTTCAGGGCCACGATCTGCTCCAGCCGCTCGAGATCGCGGAGGTAGTAAAGGCGGTAGCCAACCTCCGTGCGGTTCGGCTTCAGGAGTCCCAAGCGGTCGTAGTGGTGCAAAGCACGCACGGTCACCCCCGCGAGTTTGGCAAATTCCTGGACGTGATACAGGTCGGTCACCATTGCGAATCCCTCGTCGTGCGCTAGGTTCAACCCTAACGTTACGTCAGAGTCAAGAAGAATGTCACCGATAGCCATCCATGCTTACAAGCCACTGAATTTCAGGAAGTTATGGGAAGTCGAAGCAAGCACCTCCCAAGAGACGGGACGCAGGTAGGCTCTCAGGGGAACCAAGGCGCAACCCGGCCACAAAGCGGATTCTCTCTCTCGGCCTGGGGTCACGAGCATCGGCGAATGGTAGTAGCAGAGACCCGCTTCCATGGGCGGCGTCGACAGACGGCTTCCAGCCTTTGTAGCTAGCACGGCAGATCAGGCGGCACTCGGCTGTTTGCGGCTATGCTTTTGGCCTGCGAGGGCCCCTCGAGGAAAGAGGACGAGCCGGCGGGAGAAGTGTGTGCCTCGGTCCTCCGGGTCAAGGCCTCTTCAATCCAAGGAAAAAAGGAGAACCGCGCTGGGCCCCGAAGCACGCCACGCTTCGGGCAGGCCAAGCACCCGGACGTGCGGACCTGGGCGGATTGTCAGCAAAACTGGTCGCCAAGCTCACGCCGATGGGCTCATGCACGCTTCTCCATGTGAATTACCGGGAGCGTTTCGCCGTTCTGCAAAGGAATAGAGATGAGTTTCACAGCAGTGTAGCCCTTGACCCCAAACAGTTTCGCTCCCGTCAACGTGGCGCCCATCTCATAGCGGGAAAAGCCTGCGGCGCGTGCAGCCTCTTCACAGGCCTGAAGGATCATGCTTCCTACGCCCTGCCGCGCCCACTGGGGATGCACAAAGAAGGCGCGAATCTTGGCGGCGTCTCGCTGCGGATCTAACAGGGAGTCTTCGCGGCCAGTCCAGTGGTCGCTGCCATAGAGAGTTTTGCGTTTGCTCCAGCCGCCGCAACCAACAATCGTCCCTTCCGATTGCGCGCTCCCCTTTTGGCCTAGGAGGGCTTCTGCAACGATGTAGGTGCCGTCAGCAATGAGCCGGCTGTCCACTCCAAAAACTGTTTTCAGTGCGCCTTCGATCTGCGCCGGAGTGTAGTCTTCGGTCTGCAAACCATGCACGGAAGCTTCGATCAATTCGCGCAGAACAGGCACGTCCTCCGGCACCGCCAGCCGCAGACGAATGTCACTTGTCGCTGCCATTCGCATCCCCCGGGCACGCCGCGAATTCTACCTCCCCTGGCGCTCCCTTGGCGGTTTGATTTGTCGGCCAAAGGAATCCGAGTATCGTATGACTTGCCGCAAGCTCACTGGCGTGCTGGCCCCGGAGAAACTCAAATGCTCTACATGGTGATCGAACGATTCAAGAACCGCGAGGCGATCCCGGTTTACCGGCGCTTTCGGGAAAAAGGCCGGATGACACCGGAGGGTCTCAACTACGTGGAAAGCTGGGTGGAAACCAGCTTCGACCGCTGCTTTCAACTGATGGAGTGTGCGGATACGCGGCTTCTGGGAGAATGGGCCGCGCACTGGAAGGATTTAGTGGAATTTGAGTTTGTCCCGGTACGCCGTTCCAAGGAGGCGGCGGAATTCCTAGCTCCGCAACTTTGAATTACGCGCGGTCCGGTATGTGCTGCGCGCGTCGTAGGCGAGTGACCAACGCGGCGAGTTTGGGTCGATCTTGCTCGGTCAGGGCGGTAAACTTCAATCCCAACCCAGTTCCAGTCAGGGCGTGGCGAACTACCGCGTCCGCTCGGATCTGGCCTTCGGCCACCAAAAAATCCAGCCGGGTGGGCGTGCCCGAAGGCCGAGCCTGCGGCGTTTCGATGAACAGTCCGCCCATGCTCATGTTGCGGACTTGCGAAACGTCGTCGCGCCCCTGGCATTTCCAATACACCCACACGTCTCCTGGCACCTGAACTCGCGAAGAGAATCTCCTAGAAGGAGCGGGCTGCATCGTAGGTCTCCGATCGTTTGGAGTTAACCTGGCCGATATATCGGGGACCAGTGTACATCAAGAGTCGTAGTATCAAAACTCGTTCAATCGTTTCACCCGGGGCGTAAACCACGGCATTCGGGGTGTTCAGCCATTGCTTGACCTAGCGGCCCGGGAAAGGCTGCCAGAGGCCCTGATTTCGACCCCAGCCATTCCGATCGCAGGCTTCGCGCAAGTCCCGACAATCGGCCTTTCCGACTAGGATATCCACGAGCCTACCCGAAGGCTTCTTTGATCGCCGTCGCGGCGCGCCTTGATCGCCCTGAAGAGAGGGCCTCCGGACACGGCGCATGTTTGGGAAGCCTTCGAGAAAACCAAGGCGAAATGGGAATTCCCTCTTTTCGCACTCTTGAGCGCTCTGCGTTTGCTATGCACCAAGCCAGGGAGTGCTTGACGCGGACAAAGGCGCATTCTTCTCGACAGTGCCGCTCGATTTGATGTAAGAATAGCAGGCCCCCAGAAAGGCAGACATGAGAGGCTATCTCAACCACGTAGCTGCTGCCGCGCTCGTTTTTGTCCTCGGTGCTGCGGTTGTCGCCGCTCAGGATACGCAGGAGAAAAGTACCCCGGAGAAAAATACCCCAGAGAAAACGCAGGAGAAAGGCAGCCCGGAGCAATCCGGCGGAAACACCACTCCCTGGTACAGCCCGACCCGATACAACCCCGTCAAGCTCTTCAAACACTTCAAGTCGGCAAACGACCAACTCGCGTCGAACGGACACTTGGAGGATAACCTTTCCAAACAGTTGCGGATTCAAGGAATCCTGGGGGAAGACAAAGAATTGCAGGGGGTCTGTTCGGACTTCAAAGACCTGCCCAATTGCATTGCCGTGCTTCGCCTGAGCATCAGCGTACCGGTCGAATTCACCTGCTTGAAATGGAACGTTACGGGGGCGAAGCCGAAGACTAACTCCGATGCCTGCGCCGGCCCCCCGAGCGGCAGGGCCATGCCCCTGGACCGTGCCCTCGACCTGCTGAAACCGAAGCTAGACGCCAGGACAGAAGCTCGCGAGGCTCTGAAGAAAGCGCACGACGACATCAAAGATGCGAGTTCCTAGCGCCACACTTCGGAAAGCGGCGGGTCCGCGATGGGCTAGCCTCGGTCAGCTTCGCACGGGAGTCTGCAGCCAGCGCACAACTCTCCGCCAGGGAGAACCGCCGGTGTGCTTGCTGGCGACTGGCGTTTCCAACCACTGAACGACGCCCCGCCCGGCGGCCGCGACACGACTTCCGCTTTGTTCGTCTGCAGGTAATGTCAGCGGAGCGGCCACGTAAGGCGTTGGCTCGTAGCTCGGTTCTGGCGTAGCGGCAGTTGCAGGCGTTATTGGGGTTTTCGCCTCGGTTCGCGCGTTCAGGTCATCCCGTAGCGGCGGCGCTTCGCTCCGCAACGGCTTCTCAAAAGCCGCGTAGGACGTGGAAACGAGCGTTGGCGCCGCCGGCCGGTCGATGGTCGGGCCCGGCGTGGCACTCACCAGCACGCTCGGCATTGCGTTGTGGGTGGCTTCGCTCTCTTCCGGGCGCTCTTCTAACCCCTCACACATCGAGAGCCGCAGCAACGCACCGAACTGCTGCTGCGAAGCGCGCATGGCTTTCAAAATCTTCTGCGCGAACCACAGACCCGCAAAGAGAAGCGTGAATTGAGCAATGAGGCTGCCCAATTCGTACCAATTGCTCTGTATCCACGCTATGGTTTGGTTCATGGCTGCACCTTGAATTGGAATACTCTCAAGATATCGTTGTGTTATTGCCGGGAAAACTGGCACAAAGTCTAAGAAACGGCCAGCCGTTGTCCTGTTCCCGCGTCCCATGCAAATTTTTCACACAAGAAGCCCTTGACACCGGCGGCGCAGCGCCTTATGAAGAAATCTCCGGCTGGAGCCGGCGTCCGGTCTGTTCCCCGCTCCAGAATGCCTCGCTTTCTCCGCCGATCACACCCCAGGAGGCTGCCATGAAGAGTCTTATTCCGCGCGATAATTTCTTCCAGGATCTGTTCGACTTTCGCAGGGATTTCGACCAGATTTTCAACCGCTTCCTAAGCTGGCCTTCAGCTCAAGAGGAACCTACCATGACCACCGCGGGATTCAGCCCCGCGATTGAGTCCTTCATCGACAAGGACGGCAAGAAGTTTCATTGCCAGGTGATGCTGCCGGGAGTCGACCCGAAAGATGTCGATCTCCAGGTGCAGGGAAATACGCTGACCATCAGCGGCGAACGTTCGACGACGCACGAAACCAAAGAGGCCGATTATCTTCGCAGGGAGATCACCTACGGTTCCTTCCAGCGGAGCATCCTGCTTCCCGAAGGGGTGGATAAGGACAAATTAAACGCGGAGTACCGCAACGGGATTCTCGAGATTACCGCGCCCGTTGCCACGGCCGCGTTGCCGCGCAAGGTGGAAATCAAGGCGCTTCCCGGCGCTGCGGCTAAGCACGCCGGCGCTTGATCCCCCAAAGGGGAAAAGAAACCCGTGAGTGGTCGAGGCCCGGCCTTTTTCAAAAGTCGATGCGGCCCCGACAGAATTCCTCGGACCATCCGTGGCAGCGAATTCTTTGTCAATGGATCGCCCGACCCATTCGGGAGCATTAAACGGCAGGGAGAACTGGCGCCTTCAGATGCACGTCGGATTGCGGCACCGAATCACAACTTCGGCATCAAGTGCGACGCCCGTTTCCGATGCAAAGTAGCCGCAGCAAGTGCTTCCTCAAAAGAGAGCATGTGACCACTATCGTCTGCATTTCTCGTCCACGCCAATGGTGGAATCGAGCCAGTGCAGGTAGGTGCTCATAGAGTGCCAGCAGCGCGGGTTCCACTTTACCTCGCCGACGGAGGAAAACTCGTAGGGCATCGCAACATGCTGGTAGTTAAAGAACGGAAGGTGCAACGGAACCTTGGGAACAATGTCCTGGGTGTTGACAATGCGCCACGAAGTTAGCGGCAATTGATTGAACTGGTTCACGAACTCTGCGTTCCCCACCCGCGGCGACGCGAAGGTACACACCGTTGAGATATCGAACTTGTTTTTCTCTTTGTTCTCCATCACAAACAAAGTAGCCAACGCCGAACCGAGACTGTGCCCGGTCACCGCGAACGACCGCCGCGGGCGGCTTTCCTTGGCCATGCGCATAACCTCGGGCTCCTCGAGCGTGTCCGCCAACTGCTCCACCTGTTCCGCAAAAGAGGGTGCCGTTTCCTCCCGCGCGGCTGGCGCGGCAGGAGCTTTCGCGGCAGGCACGCTTGACGCGCCGTGCCGTTTCGCCACTCTCAAGGTGCTGTATATCTTCTCGAAGCCATGCTCCACGCGCCCCACGTCGCCCACCTGGCGAAACCGCACGAGACGGGCCATCGCGTCGTCCAGCCACTCAACCCAACCTTCCGTGCCGCGAATAGCCAGGACGAATTCGTGCTTTTGTTCTTGGTGCCGGGCGATAAGCCCGTAAAACTTGGGCTTTTCGCGCCACCAGAAAAAGAAATCCGACATGTTAATCCAGGCCACGAGTTCATACGGCTCGGGGATCTCCCCGGTGGCGGGTAGTGGGTGAGGATCGGCAGGGGCACGTTCGAACATGGTGTAGGCGGCATTGATAAACCGGCCGTACAAGACCGCTTCTTTCTTGTCGAGTGGTCTGCCCATTGAAGATCTCCTCGTTAAACGAAACGGGCGGGAATAGTTGACGAAGAGTAACACAAGTGGTCGTTTTCTTCCGGCGCTCGCGGACCCTCCGGGGAAAGCCTGAGGCGGTTATAAATCGGCGGGCGCCTGCGTATGCCTAAGAGGAGGCAGTACCGGCAATGTCACCGGGCGCGTCACAAGCCACCAATCCGAACCGCAGGCTGGTGCGATTCCTTTGGATTGCGGTCATCTTTCTCGCCTTTATTGGGCTGGCGGTGGCCACAAGGCGAGCGACCGTCCTGCTCAAACCTGGCGCTTTGAGTTCGCCGAGGAATCCGGCGGCGGCTTTGGACGCGCATTTCGCGAGCGAACGCACGCTGGTGCTGATGCACATCCTGCCGGCGATGCTTTTCATGATTCTGGGGCCGCTGCAATTCGCGCGCGGCCTGCGGTCGCGTTATCCGCAGATGCACCGCTGGTCGGGACGCATTTTCCTCGCTGCCAGCGGTGTTGTGGGAATCACCGGGCTGCGATTGGCTTACGGAAAAACCATCGGCGGCATGGATGAGAAGGCTGCCATCGTACTCTTCGGGACCTTTTTCCTGATTTCCCTGGGGAGCGCGCTCCGGCATGCGCTGCGGCGCGAATTTGCGCAACATCGGGAGTGGATGATTCGCTCCTACGCCATCGGACTCGCCGTGGCCGCCATTCGCCCGATTATCGGTTCTTTCTTTGCCGCGGCGGTGATTCGCGGGCACGTTCCGGATCCACACCAATTCTTCGGCACCGCATTCTGGATCGGCTTCACTCTGCAAGCTGTTGCCGCCGAAATCTGGATCAACTACACCCGGCCAACTTCCGCCGCTCAGATCACCTTCCCCACCGAGGCCACTAGCTCCTAGACCTCGCGCTCACTGCCGGTGCCAAATCATTTCCACGCGAATTGGCATTTCATTCTTCACCGGCATGGTCAACAGCGTCGGAGGTTCGATCTTGAAATCGGACAGCGTGGCCGGAATGGTTCCCGTGATTTTGGTTGCGCTTCCCTGCGGCGTCAGCTGGAAAGGAATCTGTTTGTAATGTCCCGTCTGGCCCGCAAACTGAATTTCCAGATCGGCGTAGATGGTCCGAGACTTCGCGTCGCTCTCCGGCAACCGCGTACGAACGGTGACCAGGGGAAAGTCCGCGCCTTTGGTCACCTCAAGCATGTGCAGATCGCGGTTGCTGTCGCCCGAATCAAACGATTTGACCGGCACCGCAATCAAGAAATCGCATTGCCCCTCCCGGCAAACGCCCTTGCCTCGTGCGGCGTGGCTCACCCCTTCGGTTTGGTGCAGCGGATGAGAAATGTGGTAAGTCAGGGTCGATTGGTCAAGAATCCATTGTTCATCGGCTGCGGCGAGACGCTGCGGCAACGCCAGAGACAACGAGAGGAAAAAGACCGTCAGCCATTGTGCACTCTGTTTCGTATCCCCAGGGGCTTTCATCCGCACATTGATGCGCATATTCATAAGAATGATTCAAAACTTCAACGATACCGACAGCAGCGCCGCCCCAAAAGCCCCTGCCGTCACGATGGCCACGGGACCATGAGCTTGGGCGATGCCGTGGACTCTCTCCCCGTTGTTCTTCTGCGAGTACGCCAACGCTCCCAGGATCGGTGTGAGGATCATTCCCGGTCCATGAATCCACGCCATGGCTTTATGAAAGCGAATCGGACCGCGGGATCTTGTCCCCGACACGCGCGGCGCGCGGATCGCAAAGTATGCGGTTGTAAAGTACAGGCCCGCCGTCGCGGAGCCCAAAATCATGTGCACCGTTCGGTCCGTATTGCTGGTGTTCCTGCCACCCGCATTGATGGACGTGGCCACTGACGCGATCATCGGGAGCGTTGTGATTAGTCCCAACCGTTGGTGGATTTTCAACCTGTGTGTCCGCTTTTCCAGCAGCGCTTGTTCCTTGGGATTTCCTTTGATTTCGGCGGGTGAAAACCCCAAGTCCTGGAGAGATGGAGCGTTATTGCTGGGAGAGGCACCCGCTCCGACACTCGCGGGAGATTGCGGTTGTGGCTCTGAGGGCAACGCCGTCAGCGTGGCATTGTAAGTCAGCGTGGCTCCCGCTGTGAGCGTCACCTTCCCGGTTTTCACCGTAAACCCCTTCACCGAGGCGGTCACTTCGTAATCGCCGGGAGCCAGTTCCGGCAGGTTGTACGTTCCTGTTCCGTCGGTTTGGACCTCCGCCGATTGGCCCGTCTCCACATTCCTTACAGAAACCTTAGCGTTGGGCAGTGCCGCTCCGGAAGAGTCCGTGACTTTGCCCGACAGCGTCGCCTCTGCTTGCTGCGCCTGCAGTAAGGGAACGGACAAAGAAAAGATCATTAGAACTGCGCAGGCCGCGAGCCGTGCCGTTCTCTCTCTCATCGGACTCTCCTCGTGCCCTCATCCAGCCGGAGGTTGATGAAACTGCCATTGGGGTGAACCAAAGTAGGTTGCCACTCGAACCGCGAGCTTACCACTCGAATCAGCCAGCCTGCCTCAACAGATGCTACGATTCCTGCCGGGGATGTACGCATGATCTTGGCCGGACGGAAAACGACCGCTAGCCTAACAGCCCGAGGCGCACGATGATCACACAATTTTCAGGTTTTCCCCCGGAAGCTCTGCAATTTCTTCGCAGCCTGGCGCGCAACAACCGGCGCGAATGGTTCTTACCTCGCAAGGCTCGCTTTGAGGAAAGGGTCAAGGAGCCGATGCGGCAGTTGGTCGACGCGCTGAATGTCGCCTTGCGCGATTTCGCTCCCGAATACGAAACCGATCCGGACAAAGCCATCTTTCGCATCTATCGCGACATCCGCTTCAGCAAGGACAAGAGGCCCTACAAAGAGCAAATAGCTGCCACGTTTCATCGCCACGGAAGCATGGGCCATGGCCAAGGCGGCTACTATGTCGCCATCTCGCACAAGTCAGTCGCCGTCGGTGGAGGCGTGTACATGCCTGAGCCTGCCCAGTTGCTCTCCATCCGCCAGCGCATCGCTGAACGGCCCGCAGAATTCCACCGCATTCTTGGCGCGCGCCCCGTGCGCAAGCTCCTCGGCGGCCTGGAAGGCGCGCAGCTCTCGCGCGTTCCCCGCGGCTTCGCTGCCGACCATCCCGCCGCCGACTTGCTGCGCTACAAATACTACATTCTGTACAAGGAATTGCCGCCGAGCCTGGCCCTTTCCTCGGCGCTATACAAGGCCATCGTCGAGCGCTTCCGCGTTATGGTCCCCTTCCTGCAATTCTTGACCGCCTCCTTCGCCGCTCGGTCAAAGAAATCCGACGTCCGCGCCATATTCGCCTCGGGAAAGCCAGGAAGTTTACATTGATACTTCGATGAGGGATGAAGTGTCGGCTTCGAGCACCCGCTATGCTGACCGACGATTCGTCCTGAGCGCAGAACGGGGGCACCTTGCGAAAAGCCGAGATGATGCTTGGATTGCTGCTAGTCGCGCTGGTTCTGACGCCTGGTGGTCCGCGGGCGCAGTGGAAAACACCATGGAGCTACGAGGGGTCAACAGGGCCAGAACACTGGGGCGACCTAGATCCGGCCTATGCGGCTTGCAGAGACGGCAAAGAGCAGTCTCCCGTCGACATTCGGAATACCAAGAAGGCTGGACTCCCGGCCCTGCGATTTGAATACGAAGGCGGCCCGCTCCAGTACCTGATCAACAACGGCAAGACCATCCGCGTGAACTACCACGACTCCCCGGGAAAGGGAAACTTTCTGATTGTTGGCGAGCGGCGCTATCACCTCACGCAATTCCATTTTCACCGGCCCAGCGAAGAATACGTTCACGGCAAGCCCTACCAGATGGCGGCGCATTTAATGCACCAAGCTGATGACGGAGAAATTGCCGGTGTCGTCGTTCCCTTGAAAGCGGGCAAGGCAAACAACGCCGTTCAGCAGATTTGGGAACATATGCCAATCACCGAAGGCCAAGAAGAGGAGATTCCCGGCGTCCAAGTGAATCCCGCGGGTTTGTTGCCCCGCGACTTTGCCTATTACCGGTACCGGGGGTCGCTCACGGCCCCTCCCTGTACCGAAGGGGTCATCTGGTTTGTGCTCAAGACTCCCGCAGAAATCTCGGCTGAGCAAATCAACGCCTTCGCCGCGCTCTACCCCCACGACGTCAGGCCCCCTCAGGCGCTCAACGGCCGCATCATCGAGGAAAGTCAGTAACAGCGCGGAACAATGCCTTTGCCGTCGCGGAAGATGTGAGCGAAAAGGAGGGTCAGGGACCGAGACCTGTTCTGAGGTATTATGGCTTCGTCCGGGATAGCGTCGTCCGCAGGTTCCCTCAGTACCGCTCCACATCCTTAGGTTTTATGGGGCTTGGGCGCGGTAACGGCTTCTTGCGGGACTTGCTAGTCCGTTTTGAGGCGAGGGCAAGCGGAGGTGTCCAAGCCCGTGCCGTTTCCTCGCGAACGGTTTTGCTATGGCTTCTAGCGGCGATGGGCAAATGAAGCACTCTCGATTGGCGTGGTCGGCTGTCGTCATGGCTGCGACGGTTCTTCCTGTCCTCGCTCAGGCACAGAAAACGACGGTTTGGAAATCGGTGGAATTCGCGATTGTGAAGTTCAATGACGAGGCGCCAAAATCTTGGGGCATGTATCACACGGAGAAAAAAGGATTGTTACTGGTGCGGATCTGGAAACGTTATTTGCTCGTGGATGTCAAAGAGCAAGAAGCCTACGAAATCGATCCGCAAACGGTGAAGCCCGCCGGCGACAACGTGGAATGGTCGCTCGCCGAGAAGCCCAGCGAGCCCCTCGAAACTCCGGATTGGAAAACGCGCGACGTCGGCCCTATGCAACAAGTGTCATTTCGCCTTGGCAAGAACGGCTACGTTTTGCAATTGCAAATCCCGCTGAAGGCCAACGGCCAGCCCGCGTACTGAGGATCCCTTTAAGTTTTAGAGAACCAACAACCCTTTTCACCGGCGGTAGACGCCGTAATACCAGGGGATCCCGAGTGCGCCCGGCTCGACGCCGACGTTAACCTGGTCGCCGGGCTTAAAGCGGTCGAAGTCGTCGGCATCGACGGCGAGGCGCTCGTATTTTTGGCCTTCGCGCCAGGAGTTCACGATGAGCCGCCGCGACCCACGCACGATACCCGGCATGTTGAAGCGTCCGGCCACCGTCTCGGCGTGATACACAACATTTTTGGGCGAATCCAGTCGGCCATTCACAAACAGAAAACCCGCGAGAATCCAAGGCAACAAGATGAAACCCGCATAGACGTGCTTCAGCATTTCGAGTTCTTGGTGCTTGCGCGCGCGCCGGTCGAGAATAACGGCAATGGCCAAAGCGACAAAGAAAATCACGCCGAACACGACCAGCATGAGATCCACATCGAGTGGGGGATAAATCTGGCTGACGTAGGGAAAGGCCAGCGACCCGGCAAGAAATATGCCGGTGCGCTTCAGGAATCTGCGGCGAAACATCACCTCGGCGGCCGCGGACGTGAGTCCGCACGAGGGACACTGATCTGCGGTTCGCGGTGAACCGCAATCCAGGCAACGAGTCATTCTTCCCCACACGGGACCCGGCCGTAAGTCGGGCCCCCTCTAGTATAAGCCGCCGTCAATTGCCGTGGGGAGCGAGCGATGACAAGAGTTCGTGATAGGCTTTGTGACTTTCGTTCTCGGCGAGGGCTACGGAGACACCCATGCCGAGGCCGGGTTCGACGCGCTTCACCATACAATCGAGTTTGACCGGCTGAGGCAGATGCAAGCGCGCGATAAAGCCGGCGCCGACCCACAACGTATCGGGCACTTCGATGAACATTCCGTTCGAACTGATATCCCTGGTATTGCCGCGCAGGACCGCGGAGCCCCACTCGATCTCGAGACCGGTGCGGAACGGGTAACGTGGCGCCCAGCGGCGTTCGAGGCGCCGGGACAAATAATCCCCCAAGCCCATTTTTCGGATGCGCCCCCCTGCCAGGGTTAAGATCCCAAGGCACGCAAGCCCACTCGCCGCACGAATGGTTCAAGGATACGCTAAGTGTCATCACTGGGAATACGACGCCGAAGGGCCGTGTTTTGTTCCCGTCAATCTTACCTAAAGCGTCAAGTCATTCGAACAGAACACGGCAAAGAGACCGCAGGCGAGTCGGGAAGACTCAGGAATCCGACAAGCGGACACCGCCCTCATTGGTCTTTGCACCCTGGAGAACCCTTCGGAACACCGCCTCCGAGGCGGCGCTGGACTTCCGCCTGGATGTAGCGGCGCAGGGTTTCGGGAACAATTCCCGGGGCCGCCAGCTGGCGGAGGTCCGAGACGGTGAGTTGCGGCAGATAGGAAAGAATGGTGGCCAGCGGGGCGGAGGGCTGCCGAACTACGGCGATCCGAATGTTGTAGGAGATGGACCACTTGCGGTGTTGAATGATCGCCGGCACCACTCCCGGCGGGAGTTTCTGGCGGGAGAGAGCTTTCAGGACTTGCGCTTCGGTCAAATAAGGATTGTCGAGGACCACGGAGAGCACTTGCGGATGACCTTCCGTTAACAGCGCCCCAGCGACGCGGCCAGGACCGCGTCGCGCAAGCGTGATCTTCTGACCCAGCGGGATCTGCGGAAGCCGCATCAGCAATTGTTCTTCGGCGTTGCGCTTCAGTTCCGCGGGGACGGCGGGTGAAAGGGCCAGTTGAACGAGATCCATCAGATAGAGGTCACGGATCAGCCGGAGGGTAACCAGTCGCGGCCCGCGAGGATGAAAACAGAGAGCGCGCCTGACGCGATAGCTTTTGAGCAGGGGCTTGCGTTTGCCTATCTCTTCGAGAACTTCGCCTGGTAGATCTTTTCGTTCCAGCAGCAAACAAAGCTGAACTTCGCCGAGCGCGGCATTGTCGAGCAGTGCCAGGAGCACAACGGCGGAAGGATGATGCAGAAGCGCCGCCAGGTCATCGCCGATGGCGACGCGCGCGCGTTCGCGATCCTGGGCCACAGCCGGAGCGATAAACTCGGGCATGAATTAACTTTCGGGGATTTCGAGCGGGCTCGTCAAGGCGCCGCGAGCGAGCGTCGCTGCCGATTCGGCAACTGGCCGCGGGAGCGGGCCGGGACGGGCGTTATGGACCATTTGCCCAAGCAGAAGGTCGAATTGTTCGCTTAGAAAGGGACTGCCGTCGAAAACTCCTCCCGTCTTGGCAAGAAAGAAGCCGGTATCCTGCAACTGGAGATGGTCGACCACTTCGCGGACCTGTTCCACCAGATTTGCCGCAGCCATGGAGAGTAGCGCTCGTGCAGAAAGGTCGCCGGATTCCGCCGCTTTCGCCACGATTGGGAATACCTTCGGGAAGATGACCGTGGGTTGTTCGCGAGCTAGATCGACGAATTGAGGCCACGTGCAGTCAAAAGTACGGCAGATTTCGTCGGTCAGCAGAAACCTTTCTTTGTTGAGGAACTTCTGGAAGCACCGCGCCACGGTTTTTCTGCCGATGTCGTTGGCGCTTCCCGCATCGCCAATGATGGGGCCAAATCCGCCCGCGCGAGCAAGCTCGCGTGGCGAGGTTCGGCCGAGCACGGCAGAGCCGGTGCCGGCGATCACCACGAGGCTCGGGATTTCGCCTGTGGCAGCAAGAGATAGGATTAAATCGCTGGCAACGACAATCGTGGCCTTGGGAAAGACGGGCTTGAGATTCGCTTGAATCTCCGCGCGAGCCGCTGGCTCGCCTGCGCCGGAAATGCCCGCCAAAACGTAAGCGACATCGCCGGGCGACTTCGCAGCGGAGCGGAGCACCTCCTTGCCTGCCTCGGCGAGGGCCGCGGCGGCAGCGTTTGCTCCCAGGTTGACCGCGTTGGATGCGCCGGAGCGAGAGCGAGCTAGAATCGCACCAGCTTCATCCATCAGGACACATTCGGTTTTCGTGCCGCCGCCGTCAAAGCCCAAGACATAGCGCATTAGAAGAGAATAAATGAGAACGGCGAGATTTTGGGCCGATCTTGATAGCAGGATGCGCAATCTTTTCTGCGTCCGAGTCTGCTAAGAGGCTCGGTCAACGGTGTACCTGCGTTCACTCGCAGGCCAAACAGTTTCGCACTACCGCATTGTCGAGAAGCCGGACCGGAAAAACGAATCTTGACTTGACATAGTCACCCTTTCCGAAGTTAAGTGGGTGTCAAACACCCCCATCACCCAGGTCATTTGACGTTTCAACGATTTACGCGAGTGTCTCAAGTTCACGGCGTTGTGTGTGAGAGACCAATGACTAGCGAAAGTGAAGAGCTTCTTTTTCTCAGCGAACGAATCCTGTGCGCCAGACCGTACGTGGAAAGAAATGAAAGGGACCCGAAGTGAGGCTCTTTTCCCGGCCACTCGGCTTCACAGCCCGGACCACGCCCCTTGCATTGGCCCTCCGTCGCAATCCGGGTTGTCTGCCGAGCAGAGGGCTGCGCACAAACGCGCGGACGCGGGTTGCGCTAGTCTTCGACACTTTCGCCACCGTGACCCCTGGCGTGCGCTCGGCGGCACCTTGTCAAAGGCACCTGCTCTATCGGGCCGAGCCGTATGAACTCGACCTGCTCCTGGAGTTGCATCCAGAGAGTAATCGTCTGGTGGTTACTGGACAGTTGTTGGACAGCAGCCGGCCTAAGATCTTCCGGCGAGGCGTCAGGGTCACGCTCTGGAACTTTCGACAGAGCTTCGTCACGCTCAGGACCAACGAATGGGGCGAGTTCTGGGGCCAGATCGAAGACTCCGCTGAGCTGATGGTTTCGCTCAGGGTCCAGACGAGAGAAATTGCCATCTCCATCCGACACGCACCCGACCGTCCGGCCTTAGATTCCTGACCTATAGCCATGGAATTTACAAACGCGGGGAGCCCTGCACCCGGTTTCTTTCAGCGGGTCCTTGCCGACTATCAAGCCATCGACGAAAACAACGATCGCGTAGAAATCAAGATCACGCAGCCCTGAACCTATGGGCCTCCCGTGGATAGCGACACCGGTCTCGACCATCGCGGCGCAATCGGAAAGCCAAGACGATATGTCATGGAAAAAGAATACGTGACAAGCGGCGAAAAGGAGCGGTCTTCAGCCCTGCTCGTCCGTGTTGGCCGGCAGGAATTTGCGGTTGCGATTCCACCAGATCAGACTGCCAGTAATAGTCATGATGGGAAGAATCAGGCTCATCACGCACGCAAGCAATCGCGTCGGCCAACCCAAAATGTCTCCCGTGTGAATTTCGCGAATCCACATGCGGCTAATTTTGAACGCCAGCGGCGCGCTGCGCGTGCTCACGGCACTGAGAACGTCGCCGGTGTAAGGGTCCAGAAGCACGCGGCTTCGTCCGATCGGGGTGCGATCCTCGGGGAACTTCATTCTGACGTCCACTGGCTCGCCAGGCGACATGCCGACGACGGCAACTTCCGCTCCGGGCAACGTCGCCCGCGCTGCTATAACGATGGCATCCGGACCGAGAGCGGCCGCGCCCTGCCGACGCTGCGACATTCGCCGCCTTTCAGGTATTGAACCAGCGGGCAAAACCCGATTCAGAAGATGGTTGAACGCGCCTTCCCAGGTCATCGCCACGCCAGTTAAAGCAAACAAGAACAAAAAGAGCGAGGACCAGACGCCGAGCACGTTGTGGACATCAAAGTTGATGCGCTTGCCGCTGCCACGCCAGTTGATGCGAAAGAGTTTGCGCCGCCACCAGAGAATGATCCCCGAACAGGAAAGAAAAAGCAGAAACAAGGATGCAATGCCAAGGATCAGTTTTGCGGCCTCCCGGTGTTTGTCCATCCGCAGATGGGTGTGAAATTGATGCACAGAGTTCACAAAGGTATTCGCAGTGCGCGCGTCCCCCAAGACTGTCCCGGTGTACTGATCAACGGTGATAACCATTCCCTCGGCGCCGTTGCCCGGATCCAAGTACACTTCGTCGGCAACGTCGGGCTGCTGTGAAAATTCAATTTCTGTGACGGTATGTCCGGGATGAGACATCTCAAGACGTGTGAATAATTCCGTCAGGGTGAGCTGCGGCGACGCGGGTCGGACGGCCACCAGCCGGCGGTTCAAGACGTGATCAACTTCTCTTTCGTAGACCATGAAGCTTCCGGTGGCTCCCAAGAGCAACAGGAACAAGCTGGCCAGTAGCGCCGCCCAGAGATGGAGGACCAGCAAAATTCTTCGGAGCGTCATGGGGCAACCTTCCCTCATTCGTGCTGAACGGCAAAGCGAGTCCGACCGACATCTAGGAGCTTGGACGGATGCCTTGTATGAAGGGTTCGAGGAATCTCGCATTTTGAGTCCCGTGCCGTCTTTTCCTTTCTTTTCTCCTTGACAGCCTAGGAGAGCCGCGCTAGATTCCTAGGCCATCTAGGAGAGATACCTTCATGGACAAAAAACAAATGGAGCTGCTGCAGGGAACGCTGGACATGCTGATTTTGAAAGCCGTCTCGCTGGGCCCGCTGCACGGCTACGGGATCCTGTTGCGCATCCAGCAGATTTCGCGAGACCGGCTGGAGATCCAGCAAGGCTCGCTGTATCCCGCGCTGTATCGCCTGGAGCATCAGGGTTGGATCGCGAGCGAATGGGGCGAATCGGAAAACAAGCGCAAGGCGAAATACTACCGGCTGACGGCGGCGGGCCGGCGCAAATTGCAGACCGAAGCGGAAAAGTGGAACCGCATGGCGGAGGTCATCGCGGGAATCCTGCAAAGCACGCCGGAGGAAGTATGAGGTTGCGAAATCGCATTTGGTCGTGGGTCCGGGCGGTGGCGAGGCGCACCACGGATGGAAAGGGAGATGGACGCGGAGCTGCGCTTCCACCTCGAAGCGTTCACGGAAGATTTGGTGCGCGGCGGCATGGCACGCCAAGAGGCGCTGCGTCGAGCCCGGCTCGAGTTTGGCGGGATCGAGCGTGCCAAGGAGGAATGCCGGGAAGCGCGTGCCGTAGATTTCATCGACGGCCTCTTGCAGGATTTGCGCTTCGGCTTGCGCATGCTGGGCAAAACGCCCGGTTTCACAGCTGTGGCGACCCTGACATTGGCTTTGGGAATCGGTGCCAACACAGCCGTGTTCAGTGTCGTGAATAGTGTGTTGTTGAAGCCGCTGAATTATCCGAAGGCCGAGGAGCTGGTTGCGCTCCACCAAGTGGCGCCTGGCGCCGCCGGACTGGCGGACTTCGAAAATGGTCTGCTTCTCTCGCCATCCATGTATTTCACCTACGCCGAGCAAAACCACACATTTCAATCCTTGGGAGTGTGGGTCACGGGGACGGCGAACGTTACCGGCGTGGCCGAACCGGAACAGGTGCGCACCGTCGAGGTCAGCGATGGTGTTCTTCAGACGCTCAGCGTTCCACCCGAAATTGGCCGATGGCTCTCGCCGGCAGACCAAGTTCCGGGAGGGCCCGAGAGAGTGATGCTGAGCTACGGCTATTGGCAGCGTCGGTTCGGCGGTGATCGCTCGGCCGTGGGACGCAATCTTACGGTGGATTCGCGGCCTCGCCAAATCGTCGGGGTCTTGCCGCCTGGCTTTCGTCTCGTCGACGCAGAATTTGACGTGATCGTGCCACTCGCGTTCGACCGCGGAAAACTCATTCTCGCCGGTTTCGGGTATCAAGGGATCGCCCGGATGAACCCCGGGGTCACGCTGGCCGAAGCCGATGCGGACCTTACGCGCATGCTGCCGATCTGGATGGATTCTTGGTCGAACGGACCCGGCAGCGATCCGCATGTTTACGAGGCGTGGAGGATCACGCCTAAGATTCGTCCGCTGAAGCGAGAAGTGCTCGGCAACGTGAGCGACGTTTTGTGGGTCGTGATGGGCACGATTGGTTTGGTGATGCTGATCGCCTGCGCCAACGTGGCGAATCTGTTGCTGGTGAAGGGAGAGGCGCGACAGCAGGAAATGGCCGTGCGCGCGGCGCTCGGCGCGGGGAGAGGACGAATCGTCCGTGGACTTCTCGTCGAAAGCCTGATGCTGGGGCTTATGGGCGGCACGCTTGGTGTGGCGTTCGCCAATAGCGGCGTGCGCCTGTTATTAGCCATGGGTCCGGCCAATCTGCCTCGCCTGAGCGAGATTTCGCTGGATGCGCGGGCGCTCGGATTTATCGTGCTCCTTTCGCTCGTCTCCGGTTTGTTGTTCGGACTATTCCCCGCGTTGAAGTACTCCGGGTCGCGACCTTCGTTAAACCTCGGGAGCGCGGGGCGTTCGTTGAGCAGCAGCCGGGAAAGCCATCGCGCACGAAGCGTTCTGGCGGTCGGCCAGGTGGCGATGGCTTTGATGCTGCTCGTGAGCGCCGGTTTAATGATTCGCACGTTCCGGGCATTGCGCAGAGTCGAACCGGGATTCACGGACGCCGAGCATCTTCAGGTCCTGCGAATTTCCATTCCGGATTCGCTGGTAAACGAGCCGGAGCGAGTCACGCGAATACAAAACGAGATTGTCCAGAACCTGGCAGCGGTCCCCGGCGTGAGGTCCGCCGGATTCATCAGCAAAATGCCCATGGAAGGGTTCGACGCCCCGTGGGACGCAATTTATGCGCGAGACAAAGTTTATTCTGACGGCGCGATCCCGCCCCTCCGGCTATTCAAGTACGCCTCACCCGATTTCTTCCGCACCGCCGGCACGCGCATCGTGGCCGGCCGCGGACTGACCTGGGCGGAAGTGTACGGCCTGCGCCCGGTGGTGATGGTTTCTGAGAACCTGGCTCGCGAGATGTGGGGCACGCCCTCCGCGGCCATCGGCAAGCAACTAACCGAATTCCGATCGATGCCGTGGTATGAGGTCATCGGCGTAGTCGAGGACGTTCGTGAAAACGGTGTCCAGGAGAAGCCGCCCGAAACCGTGTATTGGCCTTCGCTGATGGACAAGCTCTATGGGCCAGGCAACCAGCTAGGCGCAGTGAGGACCGTAACTTTCGTCATACGAAGCGAGCGGGCCGGAACCGAAGGGTTTCTCAACGAGATGCGTCAAGCAGTTTGGTCGGTGAACTCGAGCCTGCCACTGGCGTCGGTACGCACGATGCAGGAAGTCTACGACCGATCCGTGGCGCGAACTTCCTTCACCTTGGTGATGCTCGGGATCGCGGGCGCTATGGCCCTGGTGCTGGGGATCATAGGCATCTACGGGGTGATTTCGTACTCGGTGTCGCAACGCCGGCGCGAATTTGGGATTCGTGTGGCGCTAGGAGCGCGCCCCGGAAACGTGCTGAAGATGGTTCTGAGGCAAGGCGCGAAGATGGCCGTGGCCGGGGTGGTCGTCGGCTTTGGTGGCGCTTTTGCCTTGACGCGATTGATGACCAGCCTGCTGTTTGGCGTAGCCGCTCGCGATCCGGCGACATTTGTCGCTGTGCCCGTCCTGCTCATCCTGGTTGCGTTGCTGGCGTGTTATTTGCCCGCGCGGCGTGCGATGAAAGTCGATCCAATCGTGGCGCTGAGGTACGAGTAAATCATGGCGCCCGGAGCGCCACGACGAAGGATGAAAGAAGCCAGGGTCGATTCTTTGTTTTCAACGAGTTAACCGGCTTCTTTCGTAGGAGTGATTGTCGAGCTGGCCGGGAAGCATCCTCAATCGAAGTTGGAGGAAAGCGGAGGAGGTATGACCTTGTGGAGCAAGCTGCGGTCGTGGTTGCACGCGGCGTTGTGGCGCTCGCGCATGGAACGCGAGATGGATGCGGAGTTGC
>DATAIH010000237.1:0-2938 GCA_036262755.1 Candidatus Acidiferrum sp. | reverse complement strand
GGCACGGAGATTTTCCGCATGGATACCAAAGCCGAAAAACTGGCGCTGTTTAAGTACGCGCTGATTGCGCCGTTAGTCATCGAAACCCTTCCGCGCGGCGAACTCACACGCCGCGCCGAGGAGATCGCCGCACGCCACTTCGACTTCCCCGACTCCAAGCGTACGGGGGTCTCCGTCGATACCTTGCTGCGGTGGGCGCTGCACTACCGCCAGGGCGGTTTCGAGGCGCTGGCGCCCAAACCGCGCCAGGACCGCGGCCTATCGCGCGCCGTCACCCCGCCACTGGCCAGCCTCATTGAACGCCTCAAGCGCGAGAATCCGCATCGCACGGGCATGACTTTATTGCGCGAGCTGGCCCTGTCTTCGGGGCAGGACAAGCCCGCCATTTCGGCTTCCACGCTCTACCGTTTCCTGAAGCAGCATGGCCTGTCGGAAAAGCAACTGCTCGCGCCCCAGGCCCACAAAAAGTTCGAAGCCGAACGCAGTAACCAGATCTGGCAGGCCGACATGCTGTTCGGTCCCTGGGTGCAGCGGCCCAAGGGCGGTCGCATGCAGGTGTTTCTGCACGCCACGCTGGATGACGCCAGCCGGCTCATTCCGCATGCCCAGTTTTATGCCAACCAAGGACTGGACGCCTGCCTCGATTGCCTGCGCCAGGCGGTCGCCTCGAGGGGTATACCCATTCGCCTCTATATCGACAATGCGAAGATCTATCGCTCACCGCAACTGGCCAGGATTGCGGCCTCCATCGGCACTTTGGTGATTCACTCCCGTCCCTATCAGCCCGAGGGGCGAGGGAAGGTGGAACGGTTTTTTCGGACCGTTCGTGAGCAATTCCTCGCCAACCTCGACCCCAAACGTCCACTCTCGCTGGACGAGTTAAATGAGCGTCTGTGGGCCTGGATCGATAACGTGTATCATCGTGGCGAACACAGCGCTCTGGGGACTACTCCGCTGCTGCGCTGGCAGCGGGATATCGAACAGATCCGCCAGCTTTCGCCGGCCACCGATCTGCGCCGCCTCTTCTTCCATCGCTACGATCGGCTGGTGCGTCGCGACTCGACTTTCCTGCTGCACAAGCGCCTCTACGAAGCACCGCCTCACCTGGTCAGTCATACCGTGGAGGTGCGCTTCGATCCCCTCGATCCGGTGCCGGTCGAGATCTGGTTTCAGGGGCAACTCCAAACCACGGCGCTCCCCGTCGATCCGGTCGTCAACGGTCTGCTCCCTCCCGTCCAACGGGCGGAGGCGGCCAAACCCGAACCTACCGGCATTAACTTCGTCGAACTGCTCCCGCACAAGAAGGACGACGGAAAGGACGGTGAAGAGTAACCGCCATGATGGAAGCTTTCTTCGGTTTTAAAAAGACGCCGTTCGGCGACAGTCCGGATCCCAAGCAGTTGTTCCCCTCGCAGGCCTGGAATCAGGCCAAAGCGCGCCTGCAGTTTCTGGCCGATCATCATGGCGCCGGCCTGCTCACCGGCGAGGTCGGTGCCGGCAAGTCCACGGCCGCACGCACCTTCACCGCCGGTCTCAATCCCAACCTCTACAAGGTCCTGTATCTGCACTGGACCCCCGGATCAACCCTCGACCTGCTCCGCCAACTGGCGCAGGAGCTGGACCTGGAACCGGCCCACTACCGCGGCGATTTGGTGCGCCAGATCTCCGGCGCTATCGTACGTCTCAATCAGACCAAGAAGCAGCATCCCATTCTTGTCTGTGACGAAGCTCAGCTGCTGGGCCATCCCGCTCTCGAACAGTTTCCGCTGTTGCTCAACTTCGACATGGATTCGAGCCGCTACTTGACCTTGCTGCTGGTGGGCCAGCCCCTCCTGCGTCGGACACTGTCTCTACAAATCCACGAACCGCTGCGCCAGCGCATTGCCGTGCAATATCATCTGGAAGGTCTCTCGCGCGAAGAACTCGACACCTATCTCACCCATCAGCTCAAGACCGCCGGTGTGTCGCAGCCGCTGTTTGATGAGGTGGCCCGGCAAGGCCTCTATCAAGCCACCAAAGGCATCCTTCGCAAGGTCAACAAACTGGCCTTGACCGCCCTGCGGCTGGCGGCCTCTCGCAAAGAATCCACGGTCGGGGAATCGATTCTGCTGGATGCCACTACGGAGGCCTTGCTGTGAGGAATAGCGCATCGAAGAAGAAGTCCGCTGCGCCGACGGTGCTGTCTCTGGCCCAGTTACTCGAGCAGCAGCCCGCTACCACCCCGCCCTGTCTGATCGAGCCCGGATTATTGCCGCCGGACGGCATACTTTTCGTTGGAGGCGAGCCCAAGGTCGGAAAATCGATCCTGGTCGCCAATCTGGCCTTGTCGTTGGCGGCCGGCGTCGATCGCATGGGTTTTCCCATCCCGGCACCGCGCCGTGTGCTCATCTGTCAGTTCGAACTACCCATGCTGCAGTTTGTCCGTCGCCTGTCCCTCATGCGCCGCTCTGTGGGAGCCGCGGCCGATGAGCATCTGCTGGTGGACACCCGCGCTGCCGGCAATCTCCTCAGTGCCGCGCAGGGACTCAATCATTTTGTGGCTGCCGCGCGGGCCGCACAGGCCCAAGTGATCATTCTCGACCCGCTCTATTCCACTCACGATCAGGATGAAAACGATACGCGCGCCATGGCCGCCCTGTGCCAATCCCTGCTGCGGCTGCGCGAGGCTTCCGGCGCGGCGATAGTGATTGTGCACCATATCCGAAAGACCCGTGGCCGCCACGAGATCGGCAGCGCCTTCCGCGGTTCCAGCGCGCTCCACGCCGTCGGCGACAGCTACGTATTGCTCACACAGCCTTCTCCGCCACTACCCACCGTGGAACTCCGCTTTCAGTTTCGCTACGCCGCGGCGCAACCTCCCCGACTCCTCCAACTCGATGAGCCGACCCTGTGGTTCTCCTCCGCCGGTTCGCCCAGCGCTCCCGTGCCGCCGCGCCGC
>DATAIH010000236.1:0-44369 GCA_036262755.1 Candidatus Acidiferrum sp. | reverse complement strand
GCAAGTCTCGAGGGCTAACCAAGGCTCAAGCCAGGAATCAAGCGCATCAGATAGCACATCAAACGCGGCAGTTTTAGAGCTTTGTAATGAGTGACTTGCGAGCGGCTATGTATGAACTATGAAGCAAGAAAGGGCTGACGTTATCAGAAAACGTTGCTGTAAAGCGTCGGCGCGCCAGCAGCGGGACAAGAAGCAAAGAGTTCCTATTGCTTGGCGGTTTGCAGCACCTGGCAATTCTCGACGCAACGGGCGGCCAGCATTTCGATTTCGGCTTTCTTCTTACGAGGCACATCGCTGCCAGCCTCGGGCGCAACGATAAGCGACTGCGGGCCATCGGCCAGATTGAAGGTGCACTGGAACTGCAGGGATTGCACGCCGCGCTGCTGGCAGGAGGCTTTCCCGAGGGCGGACTCGAGCGCGCCTGGTTGCGAATGCAGTTGATCGGCGACCTGCGATGGGAGCATGGCCACAACCATCGGCACCGGCGCCTTGATTTTGATGCTGATTTGCTCGCCATCATGGTCCGGTTGGAAGCCGCCATAAACCTTCAAGAATGACGTCAGCTGGTATTTTTCTTTCACCTGGTTCACCCACCGAAACTCGGGTTGGATGCAATTCTGCACGCAGTTCCAGTCGTAATACTGGATGTGCATGTCGTTGGGAGCTTTGAAGCGGCGCGTCGCTGCGCCCTCATCGGTAAAGACGCTCGCGATGCCTTCGCCGATGGCGCGCTGCGTTTTGTCGTTTGGATTCAAGACCGCGCCGAGGCCGGCGAACACCGCCGCGTCGGGGTTATTGCGCTCGTCGCGAATCACCATGATCAATTCGCCTGGCGGCATGTCGCAGACGTACGTTGTTTCCGTCACGTGCTCTGCTCGGCAGGATTGCGGCAGGCTCGGAATGGTTTCGGGGTGCTCGAGCGCCAGGTTCCAAGCGTCCACGGGAGTCATGAAAATAGTGACAGGCATCTGTGCCTTGATACCTACATGGTTTTTCGCACCGTAGACACCGGCATGGTAAGTCTCGCCCGTGTGGTAGTTCGCGGGGTCGAGCCGCACGTTTTCGTCGTGCGAGGAAACCCAATCAAAGACTCGCGGCGGAACCTGTGCAAGGGAAAAAGAAGAACAGGCGCATGTCAGGAAAATCGCGAGGAGGCCCGGGACGAGAAGGAACCGAGTATTGTGGTTTCTCATGGACCCTCCGTATGATTCCATTGGAGCGTAGCCTCGTTTCCCCCGCAAGCCTTCCGCGAAAACGGTGTCGTCACTGAGTATCCTGTCCCGAAGGTCAGCAAGGACTCGTTGCTCCGCGGTCAGTAGGTGAGCGACCAGCCGATCAAGGTCATGGCGAGAACCAACACGAGCATCCCCGTGCTCGCGATGCTCAACATTCTTCCATGCCCGAGCAGGTAGTCGCGGGATTCAGGATCGATGCACAGGATGATGGTCACAACCAGGACCACGCCCCAGGCCAGCATCGCCGGCAGGCCCTGATACCTGCTGATCATGGAGAGAAACTCACCGGGAGGCTGTCCTGCGGGAACCCACCAGGGGATCAACGGGGCCATGCCGGCGGCGAGCGAGAATGTGAGCAGTTTCCGTGTGAGCCAGCCTTTTAGCCTGGGTCGCGCTTCCTTCCAAATGAAATAGTCCCACGCGAGCAGGCCCAGCGCCAAAGGTACCCAACCATATAAGGCGGCCTTTTGGTCCAACCAATACCAAGTGCGAAACAGAACCCGCCCGTGATGGGCCTCCGCAAGCCGGGGCAGCAGGAATAATCCCAACACGGTGTTGCAAAGTACCGAGATCAAAATGGTGACCAAACTCATCAATTGAAACCAGTATCGAGTGGGCACTTTCTTGCACCGAGTGCACACGGACTGTTTGGGCAGGAAATTCAGTCCACAGCGATCGCAGTACACAGTAGTTCTCCCGTAGGGAGGGGATCGGAACTCACTCGCGGCCAGTGTAGGGCGACCGGCTGGGCAAAACTACTGGTCCCAGGACCAGTTTTGGTCGTGCCGTGCTTGGTTCGACAAAAGCTTGATGAGCAAGAGCAGAACGCATGGGGAACGCAGAGGTCCGGCAGGAACCTATCTCTCGTTAATTCAATTCGATACGACGTCTGAAGTGTGCCCGCCCCGGATCCAGGGCCTGCAATCAGCGAAACCATGCGGGTTGGGCTTTCTCACTCTTCCCTCGAAGTCTTGCAACGGCTTTCCGCCTCTCGAGCTTCTTGATCTGCGCCTGGCGGTTTCCAGACGTAGGCGCCCGGCATGCCGATGGCGACGTCGTCTTGCTGTCCGTCCTTAGCTGAGTCATCCGCTGGTCGATTTCGGGCATTTCCTGACGGATAGGCTAGGCCTTGCCCGCGCCAATAGGGTCCGCCGTTTTGCGCACCTTTGGCGGGGTCGCCTCTGCCATCCTTCGTGGATCAGCCTCCGGAGATCGTCGTCAAGGCTTCGTGAAGTTGCTGAGGGGCAAAGGCGTTTGGTAGAGTGCCTACTGGCTGGCAGGACGGCAAAGAATCCCAAGGAGGAAATCTTGCGTATTCCAAAATTTGCTCTCGACATCCTGGTTTGCCCGGTGTGCAAAACGCGGGTTGAACTCCTTGCGGATGAGTCCGGACTAAAATGTGTTTCTTGCCGGCGCGTTTATCCGATTCGTGACGACATCCCGGTGATGCTTCCCGAAGAGGCTACCATCGCGGAGGAAAACCGCAACACCTAGCAGGAATCCGTCCATCCCGCCCGCATGACCACTCCTTTCGCTCATTCCGTGCCACGCTTGAAACGGCTGTTGCCGCGGCTGCGCGGCAAACCGATGGGTGTGCTCGGTGACTTGATGCTGGACCGCTACCTGTGGGGAACAGCCTCGCGGTTGTCACCCGAAGCGGCCGTGCCGGTGGTCGATTTTGTCGGGCAGAACGAATGTCTCGGAGGCGGCGGGAACGTCGCGGCCAACCTCGCCGCCCTTGGCGCGAAGGTCGAGGCGTTTGGCGTGGTCGGAGGGGATGAGGCGGGCCGGGCGCTCCAGAAATGCCTGCGCCAAGCGAGCATCGGCCAGAACGGCGTTTTGGCCGAAGCAAACCGCGTAACGACCGTAAAGACGCGCATCATCGCGAAGCACCACCAGGTGGTTCGTGTGGACCGGGAACGGCGCGAACCGCCACGCGCAGAAACACGCGAAAGGCTGCTGCGCATGGTCTTCGCCGCGCTCGAGCGCCTCGACGCCCTGGTTCTTTCCGATTACGACAAAGGATTGATCACCGATGATTTTGCGGATCGCGTGCTCAGCGCAGCCCACAAGCTGAAGGTTCCCGTGTTCGTGAAGCCGAAGACTTCCCGACTTTATGCCTACAGGGGCGCGCGGGCTATCGTCTGCAACACGAAGGAAGCGAGTTTTTATGTGACCAAGAATCTCTCGGATGAAAAGTCCTTTGAGGAGGCGGGACGGGCGCTGCTCGCGCACTTTGGTTGCGGCGCCGTGGTGATCACGCGAAGTGGAGAGGGAATGAGTGTATTTGAGGAATCTTCGCCCAAGCACGTGCATGTTCCGGCGACCGGCTTTGAAGTGACCTATGCGCGCGTAGGCCAACCGGGGATTGCGGGAGGTGCGACGGGCCGGCAGGTGTTTGACCTAACCGGGGCCGGGGATACGGTTTTGAGCGTGCTGGCGCTGGCGGCCGCGGCCGGTGCGTCGATTGTAGATGCGGCAATGCTCGCCAATATTGCTGCCGGGGTGGTGGTGGGCAAGCTCGGCACCGCGAGCGTGTCACCCCCGGAATTGGAGCACGCGCTAGACGAATTGCGGGACTGAGCGGGCCTGGAAAAGCAGCGCTAGGGCGGGAAGCTGAGGGACTTGTCGGACATGATGACCCACACGCTGACAACCTTGGTCTTGCGGCTTTTTTCCTCGTCCGAGGCGTCAGGCATGGGCGAAAACGGACTGACAGCCACCTGTATATCCACGGCGTTGGCGCCGTGTCGTGAAGTCGCCTTCAGGATTTCATAGCTTTTGACGGGTCCGTAATATCCTTCGGGACCCCAGTCAGCGAGGAAATCCTTCTTCGTGTAGCTCGGGCCAGGTTTCCAAAGCTGGTACGCGAGGTCCGTGTTGCTGGCCGCCAGTGCATTGAAGAAGCGGTCCGCAGCTTTTTTTTCGGGATAGTAGCGGAATGCGAAATAAACCACGACAATGACGGCCACCACCACGGCTGCGACGGTGAACGGAATGGCTCGTGATTTATCCCGTGTGACGGGAGGTGGATCCAGCAGCGTCATTCGGTAGCCTCCTGCCCCGCAAGCGTCAGAATCTAAAACGCAAACTGCGTCGAGAAATCCCTGCACCTTCAAGGAACACTAAAACCTTACAAAAATTCGTTGCGCGAGTAAATGGCTGCAGATTAGAAACAACCCCGCTCGATGAGCTGGGCGAGCGAATCAGAACACCGAGCGCGCATCAGGGGCATGTAATTGCGCAGAGTGACCGCGGCAAGGGTCAAAGCGAAATTGCGAATCATCCACTGGCGATGCGCGACCGTGTTCCCACGCCGAACCGTGCGGGTCCGAGCCGCGCGGATAGCCATGGAACGGAAACCGCGATCCACAGCCGTGCGGTTGGTCGCCGACTAGGCTTCCAGCGCGCCGGCGGCGCCTTCGGGGAGTTCGATCTCATATTTGGTGCGGGCTTTTTCGCGGTGCATTTCGAGAGCGAGTTCGATGAGCTTGTCGATGAGTTCGCGGAAGGGAATGCCGCTGGCTTCCCACATTTTCGGGTACATGCTGATGGAAGTGAAGCCGGGAATGGTGTTCACCTCGTTGAAATAGATTTTGCCGCCCTTCTTTTCAAGGAAGAAATCGACGCGGGCCATGCCGCTGAGTTCCAGGGCGCGAAAAGCCTCTACAGCGTATTTTTGAATCGTTTTGACCTGCGTGGGCTTGAGCTTCGCCGGGATTAGAATCTGCGAGCCCTCTTCCAGGTATTTTGCCGCGTAATCGTAGAATTCGCGGTGCGGCACGATTTCGCCAGGAATCGAAGCCTTAGGATCGTGATTGCCCAGTACCGAGACTTCGATTTCGCGCCCTACGATGCATTTTTCGACAAGGATTTTCGTGGCGAACTCGGCGGCCAGATTCAAGGCGGGCGTCAATTCCTCACGCGAATGGACTTTGGTCATGCCCACCGACGAGCCCAGCGTGGCCGGTTTAACGAATAGGGGATACTTGAATTTCTTTTCGACAACCTTCCGACTTTCTTTGGGATCGCGCTCCCAATCGGCGCGCTGCACGGCAATCCATGGCACTACGGGAATCTTAGCAACCTGCAGGAGGCGCTTGGAGACGTCCTTGTCCATACCGATGGCCGAGCCAAGAACGCCGGCGCCGACGAAGGGCACGCCCGCAAGATCCAGCAATCCTTGAATCGTGCCATCTTCCCCGTAGGTGCCGTGCATCACGGGAAAGACCACGTCGATGCGCTGGCCGCCTCCGCTGCGGTCGAGTGGAATTAGCGCCGCGTCGGTAGGGTCGGCGGTCATCATCACGCGCTGGCCGCCCTTCAGCACTTCGGGGAGCATCTTTTGCGCGGCGCTTCCGACAAGCCAGTGGCCTTCTTTGGTGATGCCGATGGGTACCGCCTCGTATTTTTCCGCGTCGAGACTGCGCATGACGGAAGCGGCCGAGGCGAGAGAAACTTCATGTTCGCCGGAGCGGCCGCCAAACAGGATGCCCACGCGGAGTCGTTTCTTGTTATCAGGGGTCACGGGTCCGATTTCTCACCTTCGTCGAGTGTCAGGGTATCAGTTATAAGGGAAAACGGAAGACACCGGTGACGGATGTTTTCGGGGGCGTTCTGAACTGACAACAAACCGCGTAAAAGGATTACAGAATCTTCTGGCCGAGGGCGGAGAGGACCAGTTCGACGCCGAGCAAGGCGGTGCGATTGTGTTCGTCGAGGATGGGGTTGATCTCCACCACTTCCATGGAAACCATCGATTCCGTGTCGGCAATCATTTCCATGGCCAGGTGCGCTTCGCGATACGTTGCGCCGCCGCGGACCGGCGTGCCTACGCCGGGGGCATCGGTGGGATCCACGAAGTCCATGTCCAGGCTGACGGCGACGCCAGCGGTGTCGTCCATAGCGTATTTGAGGGCTTCCGACATGACGTCGCGCATGCCGCGCTCGTCGATGTCGCGCATGGTGAAGACATGGATGCCGGATTTCTTCACGATTTTGCGTTCTTGAGCGTCGAGATCGCGCGCGCCGACAATGACGATGTTTCCTGGCTCGGCTTTCGGTTTGAAACCTCCAAGATCAACGAGCTCTGGCGCGCCGTAGCCCATGATGGCGGCGAGCGGCATGCCGTGGATGTTCCCCGAGGGCGAAGACTCCGGAGTATTCATGTCGCCATGCGCGTCGACCCAGAGGTAACCGATTTCCTGCTTTTGCTGGCGGAAATGCGAAGCCACACCAGCCGCCGCGCCGACGGCGATGGAATGATCCCCGCCGAGAACCAGCGGGAGAAAGCCTTCCGTCAGAGACTTCTCGACCGTCTTACAAATGTCCTGGCAGGTTTCGGCAATTTCCTGAAGGTATTTGGCGCGCTTCTCGCCTACCGGCATTTCCTCGGGCTGCTTCACTTCGAGGTTGCCAATGTCTTCCACGGTGTGGCCGAGTTTCTTGATGGCGGTTTGCAGGCCCGCGCCGCGAAGTGCCGAGGGGCCCATGTCTACGCCGCGGCGGCTTTGGCCGAGGTCCATGGGAACGCCGATAATGCGAACTTTTTGTGGCATGTGTTTTTCGCGAATCGTGATTCCTCATTCGTGGCTCGTGAACCGCGGCTTGCGTGGGCCTTCACGAGCCTCAAGTCCCGGGTCTCGAATCACGTTCCTGCGGAAACGAAGCCTAAGGGTATACCCGGTAAATCATGCGAGGGAAGGGAATCACCTCGCGAATGTGCTCGGTGCCGCAAATCCACGCGACGGTGCGCTCCAAGCCCAGACCGAAGCCGGAATGCGGCACGCTGCCGTAGCGCCGCAAGTCGAGATACCACTGAAACGCTTCTTCCGGGAGGTGGTGTTCACCGAGCCGCTTGACGAGCAGATCGTAATCGTGGATGCGCTGGCTGCCGCCGATGATTTCGCCGTAGCCTTCGGGCGCGAGCACGTCGAAGGCGAGGGCAAGTTCGGGGCGCTGCGGGTCGGGCTGCATATAGAACGCTTTGAGAGACGTCGGATAACGATGTACGATCACCGGGCGGTCGAAGGAACTCGAGATGATGGTTTCTTCGTCGCCGCCGAAATCGTCGCCGAACTTGGCGGGGTTGCCATTCTGGTTGAGCACGGCGACGGCTTCCTCATAGCTGATCCGGGGGAAGGGCGGTTTGACGCATTCCAGTCTTTTGAGGTCGCGCTTGAGAGTTTCGAGTTCCCGCGATTTGTGGCTGAGGACGCCTTCGACGATGGCGCTGACCAAGCCTTCGGCGAGGGCCATGGCTTCGTCCAGCTCGACATAGGCGGCTTCCGGCTCGAGCATCCAGAACTCCGTTAGATGGCGCCGCGTTTTGGATTTTTCGGCACGGAACGTGGGGCCGAAGGTGTAGATCTTGCCGAGCGCCATGGCCAGGGCTTCGCCATAAAGCTGGCCGCTTTGCGTCAGATAGGCCTTCTGATCGTCGATGTAATTGACCTCGAAGAGCGTGGAGGTGCCTTCGCAGGCCGCCGGAGTGAACATCGGCGCGTCGGTAAGCGTGTAACCCTGGCGATCCATGAATTCGCGGGCGGCGCGGATGGCTTCGGCCCGGATGCGCAGGATGGCCGCCTGGCGCGGCGTGCGAATCCACAGATGGCGGTTGTCGAGGAGGAAATCGACGCCGTGTTCCTTGAGTTGAATGGGGAAAGGCGTGGATTCCGACACTTTTTGCAGGACATGAAGTTTTGTCACGCCGATTTCGTAGCCCCCGGGGGCACGGCTTTCGGCGCGAATTCTTCCCGTGACGATGACGCTCGATTCCTGCGTCAGTCCCTTGAGCGACGCGAATGCCTCGGGGTTTTCCTTGAGCGAGCAAACGCCTTGGATCACGCCCGTTCCATCGCGAAAAATAGGGAACAGCAGTTTGCCGGATTCGCGGAGGTTGTAAAGCCAACCCCGGAGCGTAACTTCCTGCCCGTCGTGCTTTCCCACCTGTTCGATCGTGATGGTTGCCATGGTGCGGTTCTCAGCCACAAAGTAAACGAATAGTCTACCAGAGTAGGGTCGGCTTCCTGCGGACCGGGAGATGGGCCTCCGTCCATCTTCGACGAACGAGATCCGTCGAAGCAGCGAACTCCCGTTTACTCCCAGGCTTTTTCGAAGCGGTCCAGGGACTTGCGGGCAGCGGCAAGCTGTTCACCGGCGGTGGGGGCATCGTGGCCGCTTTTCTGCTTCAATTCGAGAATCAGCGGCAGGCTGCCGTTTTGCGCCGCAGACTTGAGAAGCCTAATGGCTTCGGGCCAGTGGATGGAGCCGTCGTAGGGGGGAAGGTGTTCGTCTTTTTCCCCATGATTGTCGTGGAGATGGACGGAGGAAACCAGCTCCTTGAGGGGCGAAAAGCTTTTCTCCAGACGTTCTTCCTCCGGGAATTCGGCCAGATGCGCGTGGCCGATATCGAAGTTGAAGCGCAACCCGGTAAGCCGCGTCTCGTCCACAAATGCGCGAAGGTAATCGGGGCTCCCCATTTCGCTCTGGGTGTTTTCCACACAGATGGTGACGCCGGCGTGCCGCGCGTGCAGTACGAGGTGCTCGAGGGAACTGAACGCCGCGTCGCGTTTGCGCGGATCCGCCGTTTCGCGGGAACCACCCATGTGCAGAACGAGCCGCGCGTAGGGCAAGTCATCCGCAACATCGATAACCCGTCTTAGCTCGTCCATGGCCTCGACACGGCGGACGCGCTCGATTTCGCAAATCGAAAGCGGGGTGCCGCTTTCGCGCATGGCGCTCAGATCGCGCCGGTTGGGGGCATGGAGCGAAACTAGCTGCAAGCGGTGCGCTTCGAGCGCGCCCGCCATAGCGCGAATGTCCGGCTTGAGGGTGTACTCGAAATGGCTGCGTGCACAGAAAATTTCGACGCCCTGGAACCCGGCTCCGGCCACCTGGCCGAGGAGTTCCGGGGTCAATTTGTGCGTTACGAACAAGTAGGTCGAGAGCAGTCTCTGCATGGGTTCCCGGGTCTCATCGATGGATGGCTGTCCAACAGTTTACCGTTGTTTTCTTTCCGGATCTGCGTTCGCTAACAGGCCTGTGCCGAATCCTTCCCCCCTCAATAACCCATTGCGGAACCCCGATCGCGCGGGTCTGCCGCGCCGAGACGCTCTCCGGTTTGCGGGTCAATGGCGATGGCATTTGCCAGGCCCATGTGTTTCCGCAATTTGGCTTCACTACTGAGGCTCGGCGTTTCATACCAGCCGCGCTCTACCTCGTAGCCGCGAGCGCGCAGGGCTTGCTCCACGCTCAGGGGAAATTCCGCTTCCATGCGGATGCGGTCGGGAAACCATTGATGATGAAAGCGCGGCGCATTGATGGCCGCCTGGGCCTCCATGCCCAGGCGCATCCAGTTGAGCACCGTAAGCAGGGTGACGGAAATGATGGTTGGCCCGCCGGGCGAGCCGGTGACGAAACTCAGTTTGCCATCGCGCAGGAGTATTGTCGGCGTCATGGAACTCAGCGGACGGTGGCCGGGGGCGATGGCATTGGCGTCGGATTGCAGCAGTTCATAGAGTGAGTTGGGAGCGCCAGGCTGGGTGGTGAAGTCGTCCATCTCATCATTCAGCAGGAAGCCCCCGGTGCACGTCACGTGCGAACCATAGCTGTCGTTCAGCGTATACGTGCTCGAGACGGCGTTACCCGCAGCGTCCACCACGGAAAAATGCGTGGTGTGCCGGCCCTCGGCCCGGCTGTTGACAAGGTGCGGCGCGGCGTCGCGATTCGCGGATGCGCCGCAGACGTGGGGAGTTCCCGCTGCGACATTTTTGCTCGAGGATGCTTTGGCAGGATCAATCGTGGCGGCGCGTTCCCTCGCATAGCAAGGGTCGGTCAGACCAGCCACGGGAATTTTGGCGTAGTCGGGATCCGCGAGATATGCGGCACGGTCGGCAAATACGCGGCGCATGGTTTCCACAACCATATGAACGCTTTCAGCGTCCTCCCAGCCTTTCAGCGGCACGTCTTTCAGCATGTTTAGGGCTTCGATGATGGCCACGCCGCCAGAGCTCGGAGGCGGGGCCGTCCAGACTTCCCAAGGGTGGCCGCCGCTTTCGTATTTCGCGTGCAGAACTTCGCGAACTTTGGGCTTGTAATTGGCAAGGTCGTCGAGGGAAAGGATGCCACCGTTTCTGGCCATTTCGTCGGCGAGCATGTGCGCCGTTTCGCCGCGATAAAACTCTGCCGCGCCGTTCTGTGCGATGCGCTTGAGTGTCGCCGCCAACTCCGGCTGTCTCAGTGTTTCTCCGGCCTTGAGCAGCCGCCCACCGTTCAGAAAAATCCGCTTGCTCGTTGGGAAAGCCCGCAACCCGGGGCTTTCTTCTTCCAATTCGGCGGCAAGCTTTTCGCTAACGGCGAATCCGTCCTCCGCGAGACGCACCGCGGGAGCGAGCACCTCAGCCAGCTTCATCGTTCCGTAGCTTTTCAGGGCCGATTCAAGGCCAGCAACCGTTCCAGGCACGGCGACGGAACGATAACCAATGACCGAGGCTTCTTCGTCGAGCTTGCCGTCCTTGCCGATATACATGTCGCGGGTGGCCTTGCCGGGGGCCGTTTCGCGGTAGTCGAGAAACGCGGTCTTACCGTCCGCGAGGCGGATAAGCATGAAGCCGCCCCCGCCGAGGTTGCCCGCGGCGGGTTCGGCGACAGCGAGCGCGAAGGCCGTCGCAACGGCCGCGTCTACCGCGTTACCGCCACGCTTTAAAATTTCCACGCCTGCTTGCGATCCGAGCTCTTCGTCGGTGACCACCATCCCGTGTGCCGCGCGGACTGCCTGCTTGGGCCATGCTCGGGGGATTTCCCTTTGCGTGGCGGCCTTCGGCGCCGATTGCCAGGCGGTTTGCTGCTGCGAAAGAACCACGGCGCCGGTGAGCAATGCCAAGGAAGGCAGCAGAATTGCTTTCTTTTGGATCATATCTGGAAAAAAACACTAAGGGATTCGCACAAGAGCGTCAAGGCGAGCGATCCGCCGCGAGGCATTCCAGAAAAGCGTCTTGGCAAGATCCCCGGCAAGGTATGAACGATCTACTCTTCGCTCAGGAATTCGACGTTGGGCGGGCCCGGGAGTAGTCCGGCTTGCGTCCCGCGCACAATCAGTTCTTTTACGGCTTGCCGGCCCTTTTCGCCGTAGCCGAGAGTCCATTTGTTTACGTACATGCCTATAAAGGCGTCGGCGAGTTCCATGTTCATCTCGCGCGCGAATTGCATGGCGTAATTCAGCGCTTCTTCGCGATGCTTCAGGGCATAGGCAATGCTGCTGCGGATCGTTTTCGCGATCTGGCGTCCAAGGCGTAGCCCCAGGGCTTTGCGGACGGCGTTGCCTCCCAGCGGAAGCGGCAGACCCGTTTGTTCCTGCCACCAGATGCCGAGATCAATCACCTTGTGCAAACCCTTTTCTGGAAAGAAAAGCTGTCCTTCGTGAATGAGCAGGCCGGCCTCGACAAGATTGTTCTTAACCGCATCCATAATTTTGTCGAAAGGCATGACCACGGGTTCAAAGTCAGCTTTGAAAAGCCGCAAGGTGAGATACGCGGAGGTTTTCAGACCGGGAACGGCGATGCGTTTGCCCGACAATTCTTGCGGCTTCACGGCTTTGGTCGAAACAACCACGGGTCCGTAGCCTTCGCCAAAGCTGGCGCCACAATCGAGAAGCACATACTTGTCGCGAAGCGCGGGATACGCGGCAAAACTGATGGCGGTGACGTCGTAAGTTTCTGCGAGCGCCGCGTCGTTGAGCGATTGGATGTCCGAAAGAATATGCCTGTATTTGTAGCCCGGCGTGGAGAGTTTGTGGGTCGCTAGCGCATAGAACATGAACGCGTCATCGGAATCCGGCGAATGCGCCAGCTTGATTTCGACGGGCGCTGGTTCCGTTTTCGAGGCTGTTTGTTGGCCAGGCATGGGCTGGTGGTTCCTCTTCTCGACGGTCCGGGCTGCTAGGGGCCATTTCCGTTGCCGGTTGCCAAGAGTCCGGGGGTGTACTAATGGCAGGCCCGCTTTGATTTTTTCTTGCCGCCCCCTTTGTCCCATAGTTTCCCTCTTGTCGGGAAAGCTCTATCGGAGGACGTATGGAAGTGTGCTCGCGTCGCAGGGGCTTGGTGACGCTGGGCCGGATAATCTCTAGCCCACAAAGCCTAGCATATCGGAGTAGCCTCGACAATATCAACCAGTTGGTAAAGTTGGTCAAACGATGAAAGTCTCGGGAGAAACCCGCTCGAGAATCAGAAGAGAAGCGCGGTGGTTAGCAGCGAGCCAGGTGCGGATCGCATGGCCAGCCATGGTCTTCGCGAGACCTGACCGGAGGGCCAAGGTAACACATTCGGAGAGTACCGCACTCAGGAAGACTCGAGCCGATCTTCGCACCTGTGGCCTACTGAGGGTAGCCCACAGCTCTCGAAGGGAGGACACCATGAAAAACAAATGGCTCGTTGTTGGAGCGGCAGGAATCAGTCTGTTGCTCGGCGCCAGCCGAGCCGCCGGGCGTTCCTATAATCCCCTCAAGTGGATCAAAAAGAATTCCGGGCTGACCGCCGACCAGCAGCTTGCCGGGAATAAAGAGGAAGAACGAAAGCTAAGTCTGCAATTGCAGGCGCTGCTGCCCCCAAGAACAACTCTGAGACAAGCGTGCAGCGGCTTCGCAAGCCTGCGAGATTGCGTTGCCGCGCTTCACGTGAGCCGCAACGTCAAGATCAAATATAACTGCCTGAAATGGGATATGACCGCGGCTCGACCCAACGGTGACGTGAAAACCTGCGAGGCCCCGCCAGGAGATAGAGCTCTGTCCTTGGTCAAAGCCATTCGCGTTTTGAACTCCGAGGCTGACGCTAAAGCAGAGGCGAAGAATGCGGAGAGACGCGCGGGCGAAGACATCAGGGACGCCACCTCGTGACGAAAGCGCGAACCCGTCTCGCGCTGAAAAGCAAGAGTCAGCGGTCTGCGCAAACGGGTCACAAAGAGGACACCATGCGGGCGATGGCGTCGTCGAATGAGGCTTTGCCATCGAGGTACGGTTGCCAGAAGCGCTGCAGCAGTTCGAGGTAGTTCTTCCAACCACGCTGGTAGAGCCCCTCGCGGAAGGCGTAGGTGTCGTACCCATTCCCCGAAGCACCCTTACCCTTGTCTCCGCGACTTGCCGGAGAGGCAGTCAGCACCGTGCGGATGACTTCGCCGGTGGTGTAGAAAACCAGTGCGTGCCAGAGGTCCCGGGGAATGGGTTTGTCGCGCTGGCGGCATTCGCGGATGATGGCGGCTTCGACGGTCTCAGCGATTCCGTGCGAGCCCTCGTGGAACAGCACTTCGAGAGCTTGCGGCCCTTGATTCCGAGGATCCAGGCTGGAAATCGTCACGCGCAGCGGATCGACGGTGGTGTAGGCGCCGGCCCAATTGGCATAAGCCACCACGTCCACGCGGATTTTTTCATGCGGCCAGCGCGTCTGGTAAATGTCCGCCAGACGCTCGGAAAGCCCTACGCCTTGCTCGCGCACTAACGGGGCCACCTCGAGAATCCAGCGGCGGTTGGCTCGATCGTGTTCCGGCCAAAGATGCGCTCGATAGACGGGAGCGACCGCTTCCAAAGCCTGCGTCAGATTCGACGGCAGGCCCGCGTCGCAGAACTTACGCTTGCGCCCGGAAAGTTCGTCGCAATCCTCGAAGTCGCCAAGTTGATCCTTCAGCTGAATTAGTTCGGTGGTGAAAAGCAGGTCTTTGTCCGCGTAGTTGACCACGTAATAGGCAACCGCATCGTCCCAGGCTTTTTGCTCCGCATCGTTCAGCCCTTTTCCTGCCAAAACGCTCTTGGGGGCAGCAGGCTTCGGCGCGTTTGCATCGCGCGAAAGGAATGCTCTTCGCTGCCGGGCCTCGTAATACAGCGTGTGGTGAAGATTGATCCAAAACCCGCTATGCAGTTCGAAAACGGGCAGCTGTGTTTCGGTATAGTTGATCTGCGATCGCGCTGCGCCGCTGCTGGGTGCGAGCAGGCAAAGCATGAAGAGCAAGTGACGCAGTGGAATAGGGAAGTGGCGCACCATAACAGATCAGCCTGATAGTAGCGCCATGCGCATGGAAGCACAAAGAGACAGGGGAGGGGCGAGGAAGGCTCAGGCGCTACTCAAGTTTCGGATCGCTCTCGCTGCCAACCGCTCCTTGGTGGTCGGCCGCGTGTAAGACGCCCAGCGAATCGCGGAAGAAAGACCGCTTCCCGGTCTGCCCATAGTGAATCGGCGTTGCCGACAATTCGTATTTTGCGGGGGCGCCGAGGTCGCTCCCTCCGGTAATCACGTACCGGAAGGTGTAGCCATCCTTGACCCCTTTCGCAAGGTCCGCGTCCAGCAAACCCGCAGCGTTGATGCTCGGCGCTCCGTGCTGGGGCGGTGCGAGACGCACCAGCGATTCGGGAAGGTGCGGATATTTGCCCCGGTAAGATTCGATGGCGGCGGCGATGGTCTTCAAAGACTGGAGAGCACCTTTTTCCGTTGCGTCGATTTCCGATTCGTCCCATTCCGCTTCGAGCTCAGGCAGGTCCAGAAGGAGAACTCCAAGCGAAAGCACCTTCCATTGACCTTCTTCGCGCACCACACCGATGTTGATCTGGCGCGCGCTCGCTCCAGTCGAGTCCGCAACGTCGCGGAGCTCCAATGGCAAAAACGCAACATTGTCGCGGACGTCCGCGCCGCCAATTTGCATCTCCGTGGTCGCACCGGGTGTCTCGCAGCGAACGATCGGGCGGCCCGAGGGATTCGCAGAAATAGTGGCTTTCCCGGGCTCGTCCAGAAGCACGAACCGTTTCATGAGTGCCACGCGCGCGGCGGCCGTCATGCGGGAGAAGGCTTCCTGGTTGCGAACGGTGAGGAAGCGCGTGAACTCCGTCTGATTCTGCGAACATGCCGCGGCCAGAGTACTGCTCAGAGCGCTGGCTGGCCCGCCTGGTGCGCTTGCCGCGGCGGCAGAGGTGGCGGTGCCTGGCACCGGCTTGGCGCTCGATTCCTGCGCGAAACAATCTGCCGCGGCAAGCAGGCAGGCGCAAAGCACGATAAGCATGTGTTCCGGAAGTTTCAGCTTGCTTAACATCTCATTTTGGATTGGCATTTCTTCCCGAAATGCCTCTCTCAATCCTTGGAGGCGCCCAGGATCAATGCAAGGTTTTGCGTGAAGCTCGAACGCGGCAAGACTTCGTTGCAGCCTGCGGCTTGTGCCTGGGCGGCGAGTTGCGTTTGCACGTGCGACAAAAACCCGACCACGCGAACGTCTTTGTTGGCTTGGCGCACTTTTTCGATCGCTTGGAGCGGCTGGCTGCGCGCGTTCAGGTCCACAATCACCAACTCTGGAGCGCTTTCCATCAGACCCATTAACGCGTCGCCATTCGCCGCCACTTTCACTTCCACGCCGAGCTGTTTGGCGGTTTCCGCCAGCTTCATCTGGAAAAACAAATCATCTACCAACGCCACAACTCTTCCCATATTGTCCGTCCTGCTCCTACGCCACTCGACATTATGCGCTACTTTTACATTCGGCGAGGGATTGAGAGTACACTGAGCTTCTCAACCGGAGGTCCCTCATGCAACCTGCCTCTGCCATCGACATTGAGCCTGCCGTGTCTCTTTTAGGAAAGACGCCGCAACTTCTCGAAACGCTGCTTGGCGATTTGCCCGCGGAGCTTCTCGACTGGAAACCCCAGCCGGACCGCTGGTCCGTCTCCGAAGTCCTGGCGCATCTCGCCGCCCTCGAGCAGGTGTACGCCGAGCGAGTCCGGCGCATCATGGCGGAAGATTCGCCGCGGCTGGCCAAATACGATCTGGATGGCGCCAAAGCCCGCCACGAGTATTCTCGCGGCTCGGCCGACGAGAATCTCGAGCATTTCACGCGCCTGCGCCGCGCATCGCTAGCGCTGCTCGCCGGACTTCCACCATCAGCGTGCGCCCGCACCGCCGTCCATTCCGAACTCGGCGCCATTACGCTGGCGCAACTGCTCAATGAATGGGCGAATCACGATCTCGGCCACTTGCGGCAAATCGAAGAACTCTATCGCGCGCACGCTTTTCACCCCCATTCCGGTCCGTTCATGAAGTACTCGAACCCTCAGCCGTGAGCGCGAACAACTCGCCCGAAGATGCTCGGCTTGCCGCCTGTGGCCCTCGAGACGTCACTTTGTACTCGCGCCCTGGATGCCACCTTTGCGAGGAAGCCAAAGCCGTTATCGCCCCCGTGCTGCCCGAATTCGGGGCCGCGCTGCACGAGGTCAACATCGACGAAGATGCGGTTCTCGCCGAGCGCTATGGATGGGATATCCCCGTCATTTTCATTGGGAAGCACAAGGCCGCCAAGCATCGCGTCGATCTTGCCCAGTTTCGCCGGCAGTTGGAAGAATCGCAACGGTAAGGCAAACAGAATTCGTTTAGCCGTGCTTGTGTAGGTCGACGAGACTGCCGGCAGTCGACCGTCTCAGAGACTTATTTTCCGGGTTTAGCTCAAAACAAAGAACGGAATGTTTTTCCTAGTGCCCGCCCTCCGGGCCGTGGGCCCCAACCGTTTCGTCCGGCACATCACCCTTGCGGCCCCTCACACGGTCGTACACGCTTAGTTGGCTTACCGAACCCAGCGCTTCGTTGTAGAAGGTCGGTACGCCGAGCGCCGTGCGCAGTTCCTCGTTGAACTTCCGCAGATTCTGCAGGTGCGATGCCAGCGCCGGAATCTTGAGTCCATCATCGGTAAGCAAAAACTTCTGATAACCCGCGTCCCACAACCGCGTGAACTGACCTTTCAGCATGATGGTGGGGGCGATGGTCATCTGATAGCGCTCGTCGGAGCCTTTGCGAAACTCCGCCCCGCAGCCGTACTTTTCCACGCGCACCACCCCACGTGTGCTTCCTACGGAAAACCCCAGCGCGGCCATGCCTTCGATGGCTTTCGGGGGGAAGCGTTCTTCGACATTCCACATGGCTCATTCAGAGTAGCGGCCGCGCGCATTTCTGTAAAGTGCTGCCGAAGCCCCATGATCGCCGCTCCATTGCTCCTAGCCTTCCGCATCTACGCTGAGACTCAAATTCATCGAATTGTAATTCCCGGCTCCACTTCCCGTCATCTGCCGGCAATAGTTTGTCACCATTCGGTGCCGCGAGAATATCCACAGGCGGCCACTGGCTCTGCAGGCCACAAGTGTGATAAATGCCAGTAAACGGCCGCATAGATTTGAGGAAGGGGTGTGAGGAAATGGCAAGAATCGCTCGCTGCCTGTTGTTTTTTGTGTTTTTCTCTTGCTTGATCGGGGTATGTGCGGGCGCACAACAAACCCTCGGCTCGATCAACGGCACAGTGACAGATAGCTCAGGTGCGCTCGTGCAGGGCGCCGACGTAAGAGCTCACAACATTGCGACTGGTCTCGAACAATCGGCCAAGACAAAATCCGACGGCTCCTTCAGCATCGTCGACCTTCCCATCGGGTCTTACGAAGTGACCTTCTCACGTGACGGCTTCAAGAAGGAGGTCCACTCGCAGATCCTGGTGCAGAGCAATCGCACGACCACGGTAAATGCGACTCTGCAGCCGGGCGAGGTGACGACAGAGATCACCGTGACGTCAACACCCTTGATGAACCAGACGGATACCACCAACGGCTACGTGGTCGACACTCTTACCATCGAAGACACGCCCCTCGGTACCGGCAGCTTCACGCAACTCGCCATTTTGAGTCCGGGGGTCCACGCAGACTTTCTGGGGGGTGCGGGGTCGAACGCCGGTTTAGGCAATCAGGCGATTTTCGCTAACGGAAATCGGGACACCAGCAATAGCTTCTCGTTGAATGGCACTAATACGAACAACCTTTTTAACGGGAACTCGACTAGCCAGGTCGGGGAGAACCGCTTCGTCCTGAATACCGGGGAGAACTTTGGCTCGGGCGGCGGCATTCAGACGAGCACGTCGGTGTACGGAGCGATTGGCCAGGCCCTCCCCACGCCCCCTCCGGACGCCATCCAGGAGATCAATGTGAATGCGTCGATGTACGATGCTACGCAGGGCAATAGTAGCGGCGCACACATCAGCGTCATCACGAAATCCGGCACAAATGCGCTGCACGGGTCGGTGTGGGAGCAATTTAACAACAGCGACATGAACGCAACGCCGTTCTTCTACAACGCGGCCGGAATTCCTGCCCCTTTTCTCAATCGAAATCAATTTGGCGTCACTGCGGGAGGGCCGATCAAAAAGGACAAGCTCTTCTTTTTCGGCTCATACCAAGGAGTTCGCATTTCCGATGCAGAGACCGCGACGAAGGACGTGACCGTGCCGCTGGGCTTGACCGACGACCGCAGTTCGCAAGGCATCATCAACATGGTGCAGGCGACGTTTGGCCGGACGATCACCTCGAGCCAGATCAATCAGGCCGCGATGAACCTCTTGAACGCCAAACTTCCGAACGGACGATTCTTGATTCCGAGTGCCCAGATCACCGATCCCACTACGGCTACAACGCTGGGCTTCGATGCCGTCGTAAAAGGGCCGAATTCGCAGTCAACCGTCAATCAGGCAATCGCCGGCGTCGACTATGTATTGAGCCAGAAGGATCGCTTGTCGACCAAGTACTACTATCAGAACAATCCGACGACCAATCCGTTTGGCGCCGTCGGTAGTTTACTCGGCTTCTCGCAGCAACTTGCAGCGGGTAGCCAGGTTGTATCCCTCTCCAATACCTACGTCCTTTCCCCGAGTACCACTTGGGAGCAACACGCCGGATTTACGCGGTTGCACGCATTCGCAAACACGCAGCAGGGTTTCTCTCCAGCTGCGTTGGGAATCGGTTTGCCGGGCGCGGCGACTTTCCCCCAATTTGACATCAGCACCTCCGATCCAACAATAAGCAACGGGCTGGAGTTTGGTCCCAGCACTAGTTTTGGCGATGCCGGAATGTTTCAGAATCAATGGGGCGGTGGGTCCGCGCTGAACCTATTGAAAGGAAAAAACACGATCAGCGTGGGCGGGGAAGTAAACCACACCCAACTCAACATCATCAATCACAACACAAATACCGATACCCTCGACTTCACGTCCTTCCTCACCTTTGTTGAAGGACAAGTGCGTAACGGAGACGCTTTCCTGGGTACGGCGAGCCGCTATTACCGCTCCGATACGGGCAGCTTGTTCGTCAATGATAACTATAAAATGCGCAGCAACCTCACGCTCACCGGAGGCCTGCGCTGGGACGTCGACGGACCTCTTTCGGAAAAATATGGGCGCCTCACTTCTTTCGACCCGTCCCAGTATCGCTACGTGCAGTGCGCCGTTAACGGAGGGCCGGGGGACCCGGGTACGCAGACTTGTGACCCCGGGACCGACATCATTACTAATTCAGGGTTGCTCATTGCCGGGAACAACAAGACGGCAGGTACGCCCGGGGCAAGCAACTCTTTGATGAAAAACCATCAGTGGGGCCTCGCTCCCCGCGTGGGGGTGGCCTGGACGCCGTTCAAGAAAATCACCGTTCGTGCCGGCTACGGCATCTACTACGATCGTGGCGAGCTTTTCAGTTATTTGTCGCCGAGCGCGGGCTCGGGTTTTAATGGCCCATTCGGTGTGACGCTTGCACCGCCGTTTGTCCAGCCAATCTCAGCGCCGCGGGGAGCAACCCTCTCGCAGCCGTTCGGCTCGACTGTGCCGACTCCTCCTCCTGCCAACGGTGCCGCATTTCTCGCCTATCTGCCCAACCTCGAACAAACCGCGTGCGGTTTTCCTGGATGCTGGCCGGCAGGCAACCTCTTTGGCCCTTTTTTGTTTGGCGGCTACGACATCCACAACAAATTGCCTTACACGCAGAACTGGACCTTCGACGTTCAATATCAACTCTCGAACAACTGGATGTTTGAGGTTGGCTATGTGGGTAACCACGGTACGCACCTAGTGCTGCCCATCCCCTTCAACCAGGGAATAATCGCTACGACGACAAATCCTATAAACGGTCAGACCAGTTCCTATGGCGGCGCAACTCCGCTGTCACTAGACACCGAGCCTGTTTTCACAAACGAGTTTTCTGGCAATGCGCCGCTCCGTGTTCCCTATCCCGGATACGACATGAATTCGGTCCTTTACAAGGCGGAAGGCACCTCTAATTACAACGCTCTTCAGGTTCAGGTACGCAAGCGCCTTTCCTATGGCCTCGCGCTCACGGGGTCGTACACCTGGTCGCATGCACTCGACGAGCAGAGCGGACTTGGACTTTTTTTCACGGGAAACAATCCGCTGGCCCCCAAGTCAAACTACGCATCGTCAGACTTTGATCAGACTCACGTGTTTCTTGTCAACTACAGCTACACGATCCCGAGCCTGGTAAAGAGCAGAGGTCTGGGTTACGCGGTTAATGGTTGGATCGTCGGTGGGCAGACAGTGGCCGAAAGTGGCCAGCCCTACAGCGTCTACGACTTTTCGGGTTCGGTGGCCAGTCTGTTTCTCGGCACCAGCGACTTTATTGGCAACCCCATAGTGCCATTGAAGCCCGGTGTCACGCCGGCGCAAGCGAAACTGCAGGGTACGCTCGGCGTCAATGCCGGCAGTCCCGTGCTCAACCCTAACGATTTTGCCCCGCAGTTTGTTGCTCCCGGCACCAACGGGGTCCCTGCCTGCGACGCCACCGGGTGCGATCTGTTCGAGTCGCTCTACGGGACTTCTGGCCGAAACCTGTTCCGCGGTCCATTCCAGGTGCGCTTCGATATGAGTCTCGCCAAGGAATTCCCCATCAAGGAGCGCTTCCACCTTCGTTTCGAGGCTGACGCGTTCAACATATTCAACCATCCTGACTTCGACGCGCCCAATAACAACGTCACCTTCTTCCCCAATTTCAGTGGTCCGCCTTCGATTCCTCCCGAGGGCAGCCTGGGCGTCATCCAACACACCGTCGGCAGTCCGCGCTTTTTGCAGCTGGGGCTACACCTGAAGTTCTAAGACCGTTGGTAGACCCTCAATCCCACAAACGGGGCCGCTTCGGCGGCCCCGTTTGCCCCATGGGCGCGAGTCTCGAGACGGGAGGGGCTTAATCCGCTCGCTTACCTGTTTTTCGGCCGACTTCGCCAAAACCGCGGTATATCCCCACGCTAGGCGGGCGCATCCAATTCGGAGTAAAGTGGTCGCATATCGCCTCTAGCACCGGCGTTACCCCGCTGCGGGTTCTCCCCTGGCGCACGACGTGCCAGCGGCACGGATGGCAGGCGTTGTCCGTTAGGAAATGCCAGGCCTAACGGCGCTTTCCAGCGCGCCGGGGCACGCTTAGGCTTTGAGACATGGCTATTCCCGGTCAAATCGCTCGAACGCTCCGCGAATCAACGACTCCGTCGGGTCGTCTCGGTGAATCCTTGGTAGACCGCATTGGGAATACCCCGCTGTTGCGGCTCGAAAGGGTGAGTCGGGAATTTCCGAACGTCGAGTTTTGTGCTAAGGCGGAATGGTCGAATCCCGGGGGCTCGGTGAAGGATCGCCCCGCACTTAACATGATCCAGGCGGGGATCTCGAGCGGCGCGCTCCGGCCGGGCAAGACCATCATTGACGCGACCAGCGGCAACACCGGGATCGCCTACGCCATGATCGGCGCGGCGATGGGTTACCCCGTGAAGCTCTGCCTTCCGGATAGCGCTTCACTCGAGCGCAAGCGCATCCTTGGCGCCTACGGGGCAGAGCTGGTCATCACTCCAGGCGATGAGGGGACCGACGGCGCGATTCGCAGGGTCCAGAAAATCGTCGCCGCCGAACCCGACAAATACTTTTATGCCGACCAGTACAGCAATCCGGCGAACTGGCAGGCGCATTACCGCACCACGGCCAACGAGATTTGGGCGCAAACTTCCGGCCGCGTCACCCATTTCGTTGCGGGACTGGGCACCAGCGGCACCTTTGTGGGATCGACGCGTCGATTGAAGGAGCGGAATCCGGAAATCCGTTGCATTAGCCTCCAGCCCGATGCTTCCTTCCACGGTCTTGAGGGCTGGAAACACATGGAGACCGCGATTCGCCCGGCGATTTACGATGACCGTCTCGCCGACGAGAACTTGCCGGTTTCTACCGAAGAAGCGTACCGGCTGGTGAAGCGGCTGGCCCGCGAAGAAGGGTTGCTTGTCAGCCCCAGCTCGGCGGCAGCGCTGCTGGGTTGTTTCGCGGTGGCGCGAGGCATTCCGAAGCAGCAGCAAGCGGTCATTGTCACGGTTTTTGCGGACTCTGCGTCCAAGTACCTGAACGAACGCTTTTGGGACGAGGAATAATCGACGGGTGAGCAAAGAGTAGAAATGGCGGACAAAACTACGCTCTGGATCGGCGGTCACCTGGCAGAGAGAATCCGCGCACATGGCGCGGAAGCGTACCCCCACGAGTGCTGCGGCGCCTTGCTGGGCCGCGATTCGGAAGCAGCGGACCCCCATGCCACGCGGGAAGTGCTCGGGCTTTTTCCGCTCGTGAATCGCCGCGACGATTCGCCGCGCAATCGTTTCGCGGTTACCGCCGAAGACGTGCGGGACGCCGACAGGGCGGCGCAAAAGCAAGGGCTCGAGGTCATCGGCTGGTATCATTCGCATCCCAATCACCCGGCGCGCCCCAGCCAGTATGATCAGGACCATGCCTGGCCGTGGTACAGCTATGTGATCGTCAGCATAGAGAACGGTTCTCCGCAGGCGATGACCTCGTGGCGGCTGGCCGATGACCGCCACGCGTTTTCACCGGAAGGAATTGAGATTCGCCACAGCGCTACGGTTTAGAATTGTAATTGCTCGTGCCGCCGCAGGCAGGCTTTAGAGCGGCGCTTTTTAGGGTTTAGGAGAACGCCATGCCCGTGAAAGTCATCATTCCAACGCCGCTTCGCCCCTACGCGGGGAAGCGTGATTCCGCGGAATTCGACGCGGCCACCGTCGGGGAAGCGCTCAGCCATCTCACGAAGCAGTACGCCGATCTGCGCAAGCACTTGTTTACTGAGGATGGCCGGTTGCGCAGCTTTGTCAATGTGTACGTAAATGACGAGGATATTCGCTATCTCGCCAAAGAGAACACCGCGACCAAGGACGGCGACACCATCAGCATCATTCCGTCCATTGCGGGCGGTTGTTTCTAGAATCCTGGCATTTCGAGCGCAGCGAGAAATCTCGCACGGTGTTCTGTGAAGGGCTAAACTGAGGTAGGAGCAATAGGGAATTCGAATGGCTACAAGCACTCCAACGCAGCCCGGCGCGAAACCTGGTACCGGGCTTTCCAAAGAAGAAATTCTCCGTTATAGCCGCCATCTCATCATGCCGGAGGTCGGCATGGAGGGGCAGCTCAAGCTGAAGAACGCCAAGGTACTGCTTATCGGCACGGGCGGACTCGGCGCACCACTCGGTCTATATCTCGCGGCCGCCGGCGTCGGCAAGCTCGGTCTTGTCGATTTCGACGTCGTGGATTTCACGAATCTTCAGCGTCAGGTTACGTTCGGAACGAGCGACGTCGGCAAGTCCAAGAGCCAGGCCGCCCGCGCCCGCCTTGCGAATCTCAATCCGGACATTCAGATCGACGCTATCGAGGCTCAACTGACCAGCGCGAATGCCCTGGAGCTATTCAAAGATTACGACATCATCGTGGACGGGACGGACAATTTCCCGACGCGCTACCTCGTCAACGATGCTTGCATTTTGCTGGGCAAGCCCAATGTCTACGGATCCATTTTCCGCTTTGAGGGCCAAGTCACGGTTTTCGGCATGCCCGATGGGCCCTGCTACCGCTGCCTGTATCCGGAACCACCGCCGCCCGGACTTGTGCCATCGTGCGCCGAGGGCGGGGTCCTCGGCGTCTTGCCCGGAATCGTCGGCTCCATCCAGGCCATGGAAACCATCAAATTAATTCTCGGCAGCGGCGACAGTCTGATTGGCCGCTTGCTTTTGTTTGACGCGCTGGGAATGCGCTTCCGCGAACTCAAGTTGCGCAAGAATCCCAAGTGCCCGATGTGCGGTTCGAATCGCACCATCACGAAGCTCATCGACTATTACGAATTCTGCGGCGTTCGCGGCGAAGAAGCTCCTGCGCCGAACGTGCAAGTTCCGGAGATCACTCCGGGCGAGCTGAAGTCCCGGCTCGACCGCGGCGACAATCTTTTCATTCTGGATGTCCGCGAGCCGCACGAATTTCAGATCTGCAACCTCAAAGGTTATTTGATCCCGCTCGGCGAATTGCCACGGCGCGTGCACGAACTCGATTCCTCGCGCGAAATCGTCGCGCATTGCCGTAGCGGCAAGCGTTCCGCGGAGGCTGTCGACTTCTTGCGCAAAGCGGGGTTCCGCAAAGTTCTCAACCTGAAAGGCGGCATCCTTGCTTGGTCGGATGAGGCGGATCCGTCGGTGCCCAAGTATTAGCCGGATCGCGTTTCTCGAATTCCTCGGTCGACCGCTGAGGAAGTCGGTGCCGACGAGGAATCCCGGCTGGTTCTGCGCGACGCGCGAGTCGATCGAGAGAGAACCACGGCGCACACGCGATTTCACTGGTTGTGAGGAATCGCCGTTAAGGGCATACTTCGGACTCAGGAGAGAAAATGGCGGCAACTAAAATAACCATCAACACCAACGGCTCGATTCGCGTCGAAGGCGACTTCGAAATCGTGGACCCGCAGGGAGCGCCTTTCGGGCTGGCCGGGCGCACGACCGTTTCGCTCTGCCGCTGCGGGCACTCCTCAAACAAGCCGTTCTGCGATGGGTCGCACAAGACTTCCGGTTTCTCCGACACCGTAGTTGCCCGCGAATTCCCACTGCCTCAGCCGAAGCCGTAGCGCTCGCGAAGCGCGTGTCGGGCGAGCGTTTCCGGGCGACACGCTGCGTGTCGACAGGGATCACTCGCGTTCAGTTGCATGAGGCTGAGACCCTGGCCAGGCCGATCTACTTGGCGGCAAAGCCTGTCTCAGCGCGTGAGACTGTCTCAAGCTGAGACGTCTTTGAGATCTAAGTGATACTGGCCCTTTGCCCGGTAACTCTAACGAAACACAACTGGATAGCGCCTCTGTCTCAAAACTTCTCTCATTTCCCACTGTCTCGCTGGTCCACACTCCTTGTGAGTCACTTCCTGTGGGTCTTAATAAGTTATTTAGTTTCAAAAGCATAGGACCATGGTTTTTGCCCTGCAGAAGGGGCACAGACTTGCTTTTGTTGTCAGTTGGCCGTCTTTCTTTGGTAGTTTGGGGGATTTTGTGGGGAGTTGGCCTAGTATCAGCGGGTTTCTCGGGAGCAGCCGGCAGGCGCTGTCCATGGCGAGCTTTCGCTCGCGCTTCCTGTTTGCCACCGGCCTGACGTTGCTAACCCTGCTTTTCGGTGCGATCTTCTACTCGCGGCAGACCCTGCTGGCCGCCTCGCCGCAAGCCTATCTGTACCTGGAAGTCGGTGGGACGCTTCTTTGCTATTGCTATGCGGCGAACGCGCTCGTGCGGTTCCGCGGCACGCACGACCGGACCGCGCTGATTCTCTCGTTCGGGTTTGCGCTTTCCGGAATCATCGAGACCATCGGCTACTTTGGATTCAACGATTCCCTGACCGCCGGGACGCTGGTGCTTTCGCAAGTTCCTCTGGGTTGGATGGTCAGCCGAACGCTGCTCGCGGTTCTGCTGCTTGCCGCGTTGGCCGTGGAACGCTACATGCCCACGGCGCGCAAGCCCAGCAAAGAGACCGCGGCGGTTCTGGTCGTAGTGGCCCTGGCGGCCTACCTGACGAGTGCGGCCTTTCTGGCCGCCCCTTCGGCGCCGGTTGCCAATGCAAAAAACATTTTGTCACGTCCTTGGGACCTGCTTCCCGCCGCGCTCTACTTGATCGCCGCAGCGTGCTTCCGTCAGCGCATCAAGAATGAAAAAGACAAGAAGAGCAGTGCACGCCTGTTCGACTATTCGCTGCTGATGGTGGCCTCGCTGAATGTGATCTGCCACGTCTCGTCGGCTTTCTCTCGCCAGCTCTTTGACGGACCGTTCTTCCTCGCGGAGTTGAGCAAGACGTTCAGCTACGTGGTGATGCTCGCAGGCGCTTTGCTGGACCAGGCGCGCCTGTTCGAGCAAGTACGCACCATGGCCGTCAGCGATCCGCTTACCGGGCTCGCGAATTATCGCCGTCTCATCAGCGTGCTGGAAGCGGAACTGGACCGCTCGCGCCGCACGCAACGCCCGTTCAGCGTGGTGCTCCTCGACATGGACGGCCTAAAGGCCATCAACGATCAGTACGGACATTTGACCGGCAGCCGCGCGCTGGTGCGCATCGGGAAGGTTCTTCGCAGCCATTCGCGCGCCATCGACACGCCCGCGCGTTACGGCGGCGATGAATTCGCGCTGGTTGTTCCGGAAGCGGGCAAGGAACTTGCGACACGTGTGGTCACGCGGATTCGTGAGCGCCTGGCTTCGGAAACCGAAGCTCCCGCGTTGTCGGTCAGCGCCGGCGTCGCCGCTTTCCCCGAGGACGGCGACACACCGGAAAAGCTTCTCGGCGTCGCCGACCGCGCCCTCTACATCATGAAACACGGGGGCCGAAGCAGCGTGCAAAATCTCGCGCGGATCGCCGCGTGTTTGTGAGGGTGACCATTCGAAATGCAGCTCAAGGCCAAATTCGTTTTTCACCGGACGGAGAAACGCATTTTGATGGAAATTCCCGTGCTCATCGACGGTCATCGCGATGTGCCGGGCAGGGAATCGACGTTTACGGAAAATGTGAGCGCGCGCGGCGCGCGGGTGATCAGTGCGCGGCATTGGGAACAAGGCGATTCTTTGAAGTTCGCCTCGCGCACCGGAGAGTTTCGCTCCTCGGCACGAGTAGCCTACTGCCAATCGTTGCAAGGCGAGGGCTTTGCCATTGGCGTGGAGTTCCTCAATCCGAAAGGGCGATGGGTCGTTCAAACCCCAAATAGCTTGACGCACAGCGGCGAGCGGATCGGAGGCGAACGCCTGGAACAAAGAGAGAAGTTAGATTACTAGCGCGAACGTTGTAAGAAAGCTGGAGGCGCTTGGCGGCTCGAAACAGACCGCCAGGCGCTTCTGGCTTTTTCGAGCTTCATCATTATTCGTGGCCCCGCGCGACTTTTCTGGCAATGAGCATCAGGCATTCGCCAAAGAGCAGGGAAACAGAGTGCAGCGTCCGTCGAATCTCCTTATTTCGTTGTCTTTGCGCGAGGTCCTTTTCTTTTCGGAAGGCCATCAAGGTATAAAGCCAAATCCACGGCAGGTAGATGGCATAGAGGTAGCTGACGGGCTTGATGTGCGTGTGGCGCACTTCGCTGAGTCGAAAACCCGAGACATGCAGCTCGTAGCGCAATTCGGGAAACGTCGCGAGACCGATGTGGTGAAGGGGATGCCGCCCGGTTTCGTTGAGCGGGCGCGCGTCGCGACCGAAAAAGCCGCTGCCAAAGAAACGCACGCGGGATCGCAGCGCGGTCACGTTTGGTGTCGTTAGTATGAGCGAGCCACCGGGTTCGAGGATGCGATGCATCTCGCGGAGGAACGAATAGTGATTCTCGAGGTGTTCGATCCCTTCGGTCGAGACGACCGCGTCAAAACTGCGGTTGGGCCAGGGAAGCGTGCCATCCAGGTTTACCTTTTCAAAGGCCGCTCCGAGATGGGTGGCCGCTTCGGGATCGATGTCCGCGCCGATGGCTTCGAAACCGTGCTTTCGAAGCGCAAGAGTCAGTGCCGCAGAGCCGCCGCATGGTGCATCGAGAACGCGCGCGCCGGGAGGCAGGCCGAGGCTTGGCAGGTGATTCAGTACAGCCTGCTGGATTACCGTCAGTCCGGGCGGATTCATCTCTTGCCCCGCTTCTCGAGGACGTCTTCGTAAACCTGGTAGGTACGCTCCACCATGCGCTCGGCGGAAAAGCTTTCCTGCACTTCGCGGCGACCCGCGTCACTAAGTCTCCCGCGAAGACCGGCGTCGGTCATGACGCGCAGCATGGCGGCCGCAAACTCCTGCCCATTTGGTTCAGCCACCAGGGCCGTGCGCTCGTGATCCACGACTTCGGCCAACGCTCCCCGCTTCGTCGAGATCGATGGCAGCCCCGCCGCCATGGCCGCCTGCAACGCGGTTCCCAAGCCTTCGAATTCGGAGGGAAAGACGAAGGCGTCCAGCGCCTCGTACACCTCGGCAACCTCTTTCACGAACCCCGGAAAAAGGACCGCTTCTGACTGTCCCAGCCGTTTCGCGAGCGCTTCCAATTCGCCCCGACAATGGCCATCGCCGGCAAGCATGAGCCGCGCTTGGGGATGCGACTTCCTCACCTCTGCAAGTGCCTCGATCAAATGCCGCTGGCCCTTTTCCGGCACAAAGACGCCGACGCAGCCAAACAGGAATTCATGGTCCTTCGCCCCCCAGCGGCTCCGCGCGCGACTCCTTCGCTCCAAAGAAGGCAGCGGCATGATTTCCACGCCTTCGTTCACGATGGAAATGCGCGCCGGCACAATTCCGCAATCGAGCAGGCTTTGCGCGACCTGCTTGCTGTTGGCTAGGAATCGTTCCACGGCTGCGTAGCGTGCGCGCGAAACCCAGCCCTCCCTCAAGGGGAAGCCAATTCGGCGCGAGAAAAGGAGGGGCAGCTTTTTATGCGCATCGGTTAGCCAGGCGGCCGTCAACGCGTGAGGCTCATTGAGATGCACGAGGTCCCAAGAATCCTTAGACAGCAGTTTTCGTAAAGCCACAGCGGCCCGGGCGCGCAAGCCGAACCGTGCCACAGCATGTACGGTAATCCCTGCTTCGATGCTGCGTGTTGCCAGGGGCGAGTCGCGCGCGGCCACCAACTCGACCGGCAGTTGACGCGCGCGCAGGCCGCGCACGGTGAGCAGCGCCTGGCTCTGGCCGCCGCGCCATTCGCGCTCCAGGTCGACATACAGAATTCTCATGATGCTTTCATGGTGCGGCCGCGCCGCCCGGCTTCGATAAGGTCTCCCAGTTTCTTGAACTTCAGCCACACGCCTCGTGCCGCCATTCGCGAAATGAGCCAGCCGCGAAAACCGTCAAGAAAGCCGCCGCGCAGCAGAAAAGTGCTAAAGCCGGTCCACGGCGTGGCCAGCCACATCGCCGCGCGCCACCTTCGTTTGCCTGCTTCATACATTTCGCGGGCCGCCAGCGTGGTATAGCGTTCGACCTTTTCCTCGTGCTCGCCAAACGAGTTCATCGTGTAATGAAACAAATCCCCGGCGAGCCGTCCTGGCTTGCCTTCGAACCGCAGCGACTCGTGGACGATCCCGTGAAACCTGGCCGCATCCCGCCGGTAGAGCCGCCGTTGATAGTCTGGGTACCATCCTGAATGTTTAATCCATGCGCCTAGGTACCAGGCGCGCCGGGCGAGCTCATAAACCATGAACTCAGGCTCGTTTTGCTTCCAGGCAAGGAGAGACTGCCGAAGTTCGGAACTCAGTTCTTCGTCCGCATCGAGCGACAAGATCCAATCATGGCTGGCCGCGGCTCCCGCGAAATTCTTTTGTTGCGCGAAATCTGTCCATTTCCGCGTGGCGACCCTGGCCCCGTGCTCGCGCGCAACCTCTTGCGTGCGGTCCCGGCTTCCACAGTCCACCACCACGACCTCATCCGCAACGCCTTCGAGTGAAAGCAAGGCGCGTGGCAAGTTGTGTTCCTCATTCGAGGTAATTAGACACGCGGAGAGACGATTCATCGCACTCCAGAAGAGTTTCGAACCGGCGCTAGTATCTCACAACGATGGTTTGCCGAGTCGTTCGCAAGGCGTAGGCCAGCGTCAAGTGCGATGCACTATTTTTTCTGAAAGTTCACACGGATCAAGCTGCCGCCGATGCGAAATTCTGCTCCATCCTGGAGCATCGCGGCGCGCACGCGTTCCTCTTCGTAAAATGTTCCATTCGTGGAATCCATGTCCTTCAGATTGATGTACGTGTCGCGCACTTCCAGCAGGCAATGGTGCCGTGATATTTCCGGGTCGCTCAAAGCCAGGTCTGCCCCCTTGCGGCCCAGAACGACGCGGGGGTTGTTGAGTGTGTGGCTCCGTCCTTTCGAAGGGCCGGAGAGAATGCTGAGAACCACCTTCTTGTTGTCAGGGAGCTTTAGTCCCGGATCGCGCGGAGGCAGATTCAGATCGGAACTGGTGGCATCGGCGCGCGCAAAGGAAGGGAGCGGGGTCATCACGACAGTGGCATCCGTGCGCCGCTTGATTTCAACAATCGTGGTTTTCCCGCATCTCGAGCACTTGAACTGCACCTTTGAATGCCCGCCTAATTCCGCATCGGAAAGCAAATGCTCGGCGCCGCAATGAATACAGCCCGTCTTCATGCTTCCAAGCTAACACCGTTCGAATGGGCTAGGCAGAACCGCCGTTCTTCTGCTGCCGGAAAGGTAAATCCACGGCTGGATCGCCAGTTGCGCGATACGGCTTCGAGTTGCCGTCTTGTGTTACGATGGCTTGTTCGAAACCATCAAGGAGAGCGGCGGTGCCGGATCATCGTATTTCGCGCAAAGAACTAAAGCAGGACAAGATCAAGGAAACCATAGAGCATGGCGCCGAAGCGGTCATATCGCACGGGCAGTTTGCTGGCATCGTGATTGCCCTGGTGCTGGCCATTGCCATCGGCTATGGAGGATGGCACTTGTATATCGATCGCCAGACTGGCCAGGCGTCGGTAGCCTTCGACCAGGCAATGAAGGCCTATCAGGGTCGCATCGGGCCGACCAATCCGTCCGATCCCGGGGAGCCCGCATATTCCGATGAACGGGCGCGCTCCCAAGATGCCTTCAACAAGTTCAGCAAGCTCGCCGATGCTTATCCGTCGACCAACCCTGGCAAGCTTGCGCGTTATTATGCCGCGCTTTCCCTGGCAGATCTGGACAGGCAAAACCAGGCTATTGAAGAGCTGAAGAGAATCAGCGGGAGCAGTGACAAGGAACTTGGCGCCATGGCGCAATATCAGATGGCCATCATTTACGCGCGCACGGGAAAGACGGACGATGCGGTCAAGCTGTTTCGCGTCCTGGCCGACAAGCCGAGCGTGCTCGTGCCGCGTCCGCTCGTGCTGCTCGAGCTTGCGGGCGCTCTCCGCAGTTCCAATCCTGAAGAGGCTGCGAACATCTATCGGCAGATCAAGAAAGAATTCCCGGACAGCAACATCGCCGATCAGGCTGACCGGGGCCTGGGTTCGATTGCTCCCAAGTCCTGATTGTTACGGCGGGGCGATTCTCGCGCTTTCCGGATCGAGATGGAGCGGACCAACGCAACTCTTCCCCCTTTGGCCCCATGGGCCATGCGCGCAGAACAAACCCGCGGACGGCGTTTCCCCGAGCCGGACCATGCTTACCGCAGCGCTTATGCCCGGGATCGCGACCGTATCATCCATTCCCGCGCATTTCGCCGTCTCGAAGCCAAGACCCAGGTTTTCACCACTCGCTACTCGGACCATTTTCGCAACCGGCTGACGCATACACTGGAAGTGGCGCAGATTGCGCGCACCGTGGCTGGAGCATTGCGGCTAAACACGGAACTTGCGGAAGCCTTGGCGCTCGTTCACGACATTGGCCATCCGCCGTTCGGACATGCCGGCGAACGCAAGCTAGACGATTTGATGCGCGCGCACGGCGGCCACTTCAATCACAATCTGCACGCGCTTCGCATTGTCGAGCACTTCGAGCAGCGTTACCTGGATTTCCCCGGTCTCAATCTCACGTTTGAAGTGCGCGAAGGTATCATCAAGCATTCGCGCGACTATTCCGAAGGGGATTTTCCGCAGCTTCGGGAATATCTTCTCGATTTGCGCCCGCCGCTCGAGGCACAACTCATCGACTGGGTTGACGAGATCGCCTACAACACGGCGGATATCGACGACGCGTTGGAAGCCGGACTGCTCGATCTTCGCGTCTTGTGCCGGAAAGTCCCATTTTTCGATACCGCCTACGCGCCCGTGGAAGCCGCTCATCCCGGGGCACGCGAGAAACTCAAATTCAACGAGGCTCTGAAACACGTTTTGGATTTGCTGGCTACCGATCTCATCGAATCCACCGAACGATGTGTTCTCGGATCCGGCGTCTGTTCGACGGAGGATGTTCGCCGCGCTCGGAAACGTCTCGCGGGTTTCAGCGAAGAAGCTGCCGCAAATAACGCGGCGCTGAAGCGATTCCTGTTTGCACACATCTACAATCATCCGGCGATCACCGAGGACCGCGACCGCTCCGTGAAGTGTCTGGAAGAACTTTTCGCTTACTACCTGGCGAAGCTAGGCTCTATGCCGGCCTCGTACGAGGAACTAGCGCGGGCCGAGGCGCGCCATGTCATCGTTTGCGATTACATTGCGGGAATGACCGATCAATTTCTGTTGCGCCAGCATCGCGAGCATTTCGGCGCGTGACTGACCGGCGGCATCGGAAGGCCGGCCTTCACCTGGACCCCGGGGAACGCCGGCGAAGCCGTCAAAATTGCACTCGTCCAACTTCAAGCAAGCCAATTTGACCGGCGACGGAGGTTGTAAGTAGGATTAGCCGCAGCACTCGACGGCGAGTGGAAAAAGGCGGAAAACAGGGAGAGCCCGTGTACTGTTCCAAATGCGGCGCCCAGCTGGCGGACGGCGCGGTGTTCTGTTCGGCGTGTGGACAGGCGTTTTCGACTGGCGCCGCGCCCGGGCCTAGGATGATTGCGCAGGCGGTTGCCGCTGCCCCTAGCGTGGACTACGGCGGATTCTGGCTACGCTTTCTGGCTTACCTCATCGATGGCGCGGTGATCACGCTGGGGATTTTTGTTGTTGCGATTCCTTTGGTCTTTCTCACCAGGCTCGGCCCGCTCTTGAGCGAGATTCATCCGGAGGAGGATTTTAACGATGCCGGATTCTGGTTAATCATGGCGGTGCTCTTTTTGCTTGCAGCGGTGGGCCTAGCGCTGACCTGGCTTTATCACGCACTGATGGAGAGTTCGGAGTGGCAGGCCACGGTAGGCAAGAAGATCCTGGACCTCGTGGTGACGGACCTAGCGGGGTGCCGCGTAAGCTTCTGGCGCGCCACGGGAAGGCACTTTGCCAAAATTGTCTCGATGATGGTTTACCCGTTCGGCCACATTCTGGCGGGCTTTACGCAGCAAAAGCAGGCGCTGCACGACATGATCGCCGGGTGCCTGATCCTGCGCCGCGACACCTGACTATAGAGAAAAAAAGAGAGGAGAGGCCTCTTTCCTCTCTCTCCCCATGGCCTGAACGTTTTTGAAGTTTCCTTCTCGAGTCTCCTAGAAGCGGAAAAAGGGGCCGAACGCCACACGCACGTTATGGTGCGCGGCGCCGGCAAAATACATCTCGTCACCCGCCTCCAAGCGCAAGCCGAGGGGGCCGAGATGCCCTTCCGCTCCCAGGGCGGGATATAGAACGGCGCTCACGTTGTTCGAACGAAGATTTTGAATAGAGCTTGTGAACCCGCCGAATGTCGCCGGCTTGGGATTCAACTGGAAATTGATAAACCCTGCCTTCACCGTAACGAACGGGCGGATTGCATGACGGCTGCCAATGAACTTTACGCCAGCCAGCCCGTGCAGGACTTTGAGATTGCTGTTGGCCACAAGTCCGAGGCAGCTGACGCTGGTACAATGCTCGATAAAGCCCTGCTCGAAGTCGTAGCTCACTTCTCCTTCAAACATCATATAAGGGAAAATTTTGTAGCCCACCCGTCCGCCTAGGCCCGCCATATTCGTACTCGTTTGCGAGACCCGGAAATAATCCCCGTAGGCGCCGACCTGAAATTGATCCTGCGCCTTAGCCAGCGGCACAAGCCAACCTGCCAGGAACAAGAGTAGAGCAACGCGCTTCATACCTGATCTCCTTGGACAACTAAAGTGGGGATAGCAAAAGCAGGATCGACCCGGGGCTAGAGGAGAGCCTTCCGCTTTCGAACTTAGATGAGGATTTGCTGAGGGGAGTTGCCAGCGAGTGGGTTAAACCGCTGGGCACTACCGCGGATTTTCCTCCTTGAGTTGCTTTACTGGCGTCGGTCGAGCAGCAGGAACAAAGCGAGGTAGCGCTTGAGCTTTTGCGTGATGAGGAAATTTTCCTTCACGTGCTCGTGGCCATGTTCTCCGAGTTTGGCGGCGATCTCCGGGTGGGACAGCAGAAAACGGATTTGATAAGCAGTTCCTTCAACGGAATGCGCGAGGAGGCCAGTGTGCTTGTGAATGATTTGCGTGGGAATGCCGCCAACGGCGGAAGCCACGACGGGCTTCTTCTTCCAAAGCGCCTCCGAAACGGTCAGGCCGAAGCCTTCACGCAGGCTTTTTTGCACCACGATGGTTGAGGCTCTTTGAAGCGCATTTACTTCCAAAGGCGCCCATGCGGGAAGTTCTAGGATCTTGATATCGGGATCCTTATCAGCCGCACGCAAGACGTCCTTGATAACCAGAGCGCCTTCCGGGTCGTCGGAGGCGCTGCCGCCGGCGAGGACCAACTGGCAGTCGAAGTAGCGCTTCACAATTCGATAGGCGCGAATTACGCCGACGGGATCCTTCAAGCGGTCGAAGCGGGAAATTTGCGTCAATATCGGGCGTTGAGGATCGATCTGGTGGCGACCAAGAACTTGCAGGATGAATTCTGGATCCAGAGGGCAGTTCTTTTCGGAAAGCGGATCGATGGCGGGGTAGAAGAGATATTGCGGGATGGAGAGCTCGCGGGAAAATTCGGGAGATGAAAACATGGCGGCGTCATAGCGGGAGACCAATTTTTCGAGAAAATCCCAGACCGCGCGATTGGGATGCGATAAATCGATGTGGCAGCGCCAAACCCAGTGATTCAAGTCGGGCTTCCGCGCATCAATCAGCGCGGCAGGCTGCGGGTCGTGAATGACCACAAACTCGGCGTCGAGCGGAAGGCTGGCGCGGTTCCGTTCGTTGTAAGAAAGAAAAATCTCAAAATCCTTGGCCTTAGGATGGTAGGGCGCGCCGTGCAAGGCGTTGTGAAACGATTTGGTGACGTCGAAGAATTCTTCGGCACCCTTCATGACCTCCCAGCGGATGCCGAGATCGAGTTCTTCCGCAAGCGGCACGAGGCGATTGAGGATTTCCGCAACGCCGCCTCCCACGGCCGTCGAGTTGATCATCTCGATGCTGCGGCCGCGCAGCGGTTTGGCCAAGGCGCGCAATTCCTCGATCTCGCCTGCGCCGACTACCTCCGCATAGTTCTCGAGCGGAATGCGATTCGCCGCCAGGACCTCCGTCATGCCTTTCTCGTTTCCCGGTCGATCAAGCGAAGGATCTTGGCCCGCGTGCTATCCAGCGTGTTGGTGTAAGCATCGATGTGATTTACGCTGTCAGCGAGAGTGTGCAGGCCCAGGCTGCCGGAGAGCCAACGCGAGAAGTCATTGGTCTGGAGCTGAAGCCGCAGGCGCGACGAGATAAAATGATAATGGAAACCGGCGTGGCTGAGGTGGGCAACGCCTTCGCGGAAATCATCCAAGGTGTGTGCGCTGCGGCCGAGCGACACGGTCACTTCCACGCTTTCGCAAAAGTAGAACCGCTCGAGCCCCGATTGGGACGCGAATTGCGGGTAAGCGTCGCAAAAATCCCGCACCATACGGCAGAGATCGCTTCGCAGCGCCGCAATGGAAGTGTAATCGCGAATGTCGAGTGCCGCAAGTTGCTCGGCAAGGTCACTCCGGTTCGCGGAGGCCAACGTCCATTGCGCGAAATCGTTGGAAAAGCCTTCGGTAAGGAAGTGGTGGACTCCCAGGGTCTGAAAGGTGTGATGAAAAATGGATGCGTCGCTGCAATGTTCGAGACCCGTCAGCAATTCCGCGAGGGTCCCCGCCGACTGATTTCCAATCCGGGTGAGATAGGAGGCGGTCACGAAATCGAAGGGTGTTTCGGCGACGCTCAGATCAGCAATCCTCCTCCCCTTTAGATGCGCTAATGGTGCCCGGCCGGTGCAAGATGCAGGCGCCAGGGAAGCACCCGCAGGTTTCGCGAAAAGACTACGCTTCGGCGCGTTCCGCCACGTCGATGCGAATCTCGGTTAGATCGGCAAGCAGGTGAGCGGCCCAACGGTAGACGTTGCGGTCCCGCACGATGTGGCGCATGCGCTGCATACGCTCGATCTGCTCTCGCTCCGGCATCTCCAGCGCGCGGTGAATGGCCCGCGCAAGCTGCGAAATATCGTACGGATTCACGAGCAGCGCATCCGTCAATTCGTGCGCCGCTCCCGCAAAGGTGCTGAGGATCAACACGCCTCGTTCGTCCTCGCGGGAAGCCACAAATTCTTTGGCCACCAGGTTCATCCCGTCGTGCAGGGAGGTGACCATGCAGAGTGAAGCAGCCTGGTAGAAGCGGGAGATTTCTTCGTGCGAATGGTGTTTCTTGCGAAACACGATCGGTTTCCACCGCGACGTTTGGTAGCGCGCGTTTATGCGTTCGGCCTCGGCGCTGACTTCCTCGAGGAAGTTTTTGTAGCGCTCGATATCGGTCCGGCTGGGCGCGCCGATTTGCACGAACGTGAACCGCTGGCGGTAACCCGGGTTCAGGTCGAAAAACCTTTCCAGGGCGCGGAAACGCTCCAGGATTCCCTTTGTGTAATCGACGCGATCCACGCCCACTCCCAGGTGCGCGGCTTCGATGTCCATCTCGTTGCACAATTCCGTGCGCAGCGCGTTGATGTCCAGCGAGTCCGTTTCCGGGGCGGGGTTGTCTCGAAGCGCCACGCTGATGGGATAAGGCCGCACACGCGTAACGTGGCCCTGCCGGCTTACCGCAAAGCGGTCCCATTCGGTGAGCGCTTCGAGAGCGCGGTCTACCGTCTCCAGGAAATTGTTGCAGTGCGTTTGGATGTGGAAGCCAATCAGGTCCGCGCCCAGCAATCCCTCGATCAGTTCGCGTTGCCAGGGGCAGATCCCGAACACCTCCGCATTGGGCCAGGGAATGTGCCAGAAAATCGCCACCCGGGCGTCGGGCCGGACGTCCTTCACCATGCGTGGAAGGAGCGCCAGGTGATAATCCTGGGCCAAGAGAATCGGGGAATCCACATCCGCCATCTCTTGCAAAACGGCATCGGCGAAGCGCTGATTAATCCGCTGGTATTGCAGCCAGTCTTCTGGGCGGAAAACCGGGCGTGTGTGGGCGATGTGGCAAAGCGGCCAGAGGCCCTCGTTGGAAAACCCGTCGTAGTAGCCGTGGTCTTCTTCGTCCGAGAGCCACACACGGCGCAACGTATAGCTCGGGCGATCAGGGGGAACGCGGAGCCGATCGTGGGCGTCGACCATTTCCCGGTCCGCGTTGCCAGAGCCGTTTGCGACCCACGTGCCATTGCATGCCAGCAAGACAGGCTCAAGAGCCGTAACCAGACCGCTGGCGGGCACGATCATGCGGACCGTTTTGTCCTTGCCATCGAACACGTGCATGTACGGTTCGCGATTCGAAACGACAAAAAGTGGTTGGTCCTGAAGCCGATCGCGCAGGCTGACGCGCAGCCGCTCCGCCGTCCACAAGGAAGCATTCGAATCTCGCAGCCTTGCTTCAATCTCTGCGGCGGCTCTCGCCGAATGCAAATCCCTGGCCAGGTGCGTGACTTCGTGGTGCAACTGCTCCATGATTTCCCCTTGCAGCAGCGCCGGCGGCGGGTTGGACTGTCCCGTTCGCAATGTACGCACCCACTTAAAAGTACGAGTCAGCGGTTCGGTAAACGTCCAGCGCACAAGAAGCAACGCCAAGGCGCTGATCAGCAGCGTTTGCACCAGGGCATTGAGAAGAGCGTCGCGCAAAGTGTGCGAAAGTTGAATTTCAATGTAGCTGGTGTCGTGCACCAGCACCAGGGCGCCCGCAACTTCCTCATCGCGGTGAAGCGGTAAGGCATACACGTGTACGGGAACGGCATCGCCGCCTTGAGACGCGGAGGTTTGCGCGGGAGGGAGAAATTGGCCTTCTCCCTTATTGTCGCGCATGGCTTTTGCTGCGGCAGTGGCCTGCATTGGCGAAGCCGGCTCGAGTCCCGGCGTGAGTGCAAGCAAATGGCCCGCGGGATCGTAGATCGCAATGCCTTTGAGATGCTGGCGTTCGCCATAGCGCTCGACGAGGCGGCGCAGGTTCCGGTCTTGCCCGCGGCCAAGCTCACGTTCCACGCTTTCCTGCAGGCTCTCGGCAAGGATTTCCGCGCGGCGTGCGAGGTCGTTGCGCAAGATGCGCCGCTCGTTGCGTACCTGGTAGCCGGCAAAGAGCAGAGACACGCTCCCGACGCTCACGATCAGGGGCAGGACGATTTTCAGGGTCGTGCGCATCTCGGCTCCTCAATCCAAAACGGAGATGGACCGCGGGCTGGTGTGGGCGGCCTCGTTGAACTAAGGATCACTTACTTCGCGCTCTCGAGCGAGTCGATTATTCCTCGTTCTTCCTTTGAGCTCACCGCGCTTTCCGGTCAGCGGCGGGCGCAACGACAACGTGAATTGCGACGTTCTTGCCGTCCACGGAGCGATATTCGACCGCGGCTTGCGAACCGATTTGGAGCTTGCCTTCCACCTCGGTGTCGCCGTCAATTAAGAATTCGAGGGTCTTGCGCGCTTGACCCTGGGTGACCTCGAGCGAAAAAGTCCGATCGATGATCGGCGCGATTTTCCCCGATGGTCGCCGGGTTGTCGGGGTAGGGAGCCAACCTGGCCGACACCATCGGGCAGGAATCGGTGTCGCCCACAAGGCTACAGTGAAGCATACAACAAACAGTGTGCCCAGGCTCCAGTCCACTACGCAATCGCATAGATTCCCCAGGCGATTTCGACCGGAACAGAGAACGCGGCACGCCTCGAGCCAAACGTGGCAGGGCCTTCGGGCTTTCACTAATCGACTTAGAATCAACTAGTTGCGTGGAATAAGGTAGCTTTCGTATGTTTCTTCCCGAGTACTAGTCCTGTAAAGATTTTGCCCGCCTCTTGTGGTTCCCTCGAGACTGCTCGGCAACGCCCGGCTTCCTATCGACTGCCTAGCGACCGAGATTCCTCTCCCGGTTAAATTGCTCTGGTCGGGGGCGCGCCGCAATCGCGGGTCCCCTTCCCGGGATGGACGACGGTTGCTCTTCTGCGATGAGTTGCATCAAGGGCAAATCTTGCCGCTCGTGAGGCAGCGGGTTGCCGCCGCGAGCTCCGCATCGTTTCAGCTTGGCTTTACCCCAACCGAGGGCGGAACTCAGGAGGGCCGATGCCTGCGATCTTGCCTTGCCCGTTTCTCGTTCGCGCCGGAGCCGCGGTTCGTACGCAATCCTTGGCCATAATCCAAGCAACAGCTCGCTAGCCCCGATTCCGCCGCGAAGATCGCAGGGTTTGGTTCCGCTTCAGGTTGTAATGAAGTGAGAGAGATATACAACCAGTCCATATCTCCATATCTGTTTCTGATTACCCAGAGCCAGCAGTTGCTCGGGCTTCCTTGATCGTTTGGAACCGGCTTTTAAGTTCTTGTTTTTCTGCAAATTATAAAGAATCCAGGGTGTTCTTCTTGGCCATTATCGTGCTGTCCGCCTAAACCGTGATTTCCGAAGGGCGTGGGCGGGATTTCTCGAAACTCGCGGATGCGGAGTTAAACCCAACTGTCAGCGCGCGTAGAGCATTTCCTTATCCCGTCTTCAGGAGTTGGTAATCGCATTTTGCAAAGCCAGAAGGGGGTCTCTCGAATCATGCGTAAATCGGTTCTTGTTTCTCTGTTTTGCTTCCTGCTGCTTTGGGGAGCGAGACAAGTCTCGGGGCAATCTGCGACCGGATCGATCGTCGGAACAATTATCGACAGCCAAGGCTTGCCCGTTGAGGGGGCCACCGTGACGCTCACCAACCTCGGTACGAACTTCAACTATACGTCCACGACCGGATCGAGCGGCGGATACCAGTTCCAAAGCATTGACTACGGTTACTATCGCGTGTCGGCGACAAAGGCGGGCTTCAAGGCCTCAGTAGTTACCAACATTAAGCTGGATGCCGCGACCGAGTATTCCCTGGCGCCCATAACTCTCGAAGTGGGTGCCACGGAGCAATCGGTGACCGTGGAAGCCGGCGCGGAACTGGTAAACACGACGAGCGCGGAAGTGACCAGCACGGTCGAGAAAGCGCAAATCGACAGCCTCCCGATTCTCAACAGGAATCCGCTGGCGCTGCTGAGTCTGGAGTCTGGGGTGGCAAACAGCGGGCCGAACGGTGTCATGGAGACGACGATCAACGGTCAGCGCACCTCGTTTTCGAACCTTACGATCGACGGCATCAATGTTCAAGACAATTTCATCCGTGAAAATGGTCTCGATTTTTCACCCAACCTTCCCTTCAACAGCCAAGCCCAAGAGTTCACCGTCGTCAACCAGAATGCCGGAGTGGAGAACGGCGGCGGCTCGTCGCAAGTCAGCATTGTGACGCCAAAAGGGACCAACAACTATCATGGGGAAGGTTTTTGGTATTACCGTTCGAATGCCTGGGCGGCCAACGATTGGTTTAATGATGCCAGCGGCATTGCGAAGCCAGGGCTGCTGCAGAATCAAGGTGGCGGTGACCTAGGGGGCCCCATCATCAAGGATAAGTTTTTCGTTTATGGATACTATGAGCTGCTGCGCTTACGTCAGCAGTCGCCTAACAATACAACCATCTTAAGCCCAGCCATCCAGGCAGGGCTGGCTGCGGCAACGCCCACCCTGCCGTTTACCTATCAGCCCGTCGACCAGACCACGGGAAATCCGTCTGGGCCCATGCAGACCGTGGATCTTTTCGCAAAATACCCGGCGTTTAAGCCAGACCCGGCTACATTGGCCATCCTGAGGAGCATCCCAACAACGGCAAACAATAACCGCGTCGGGGACGGAATCAATCTGCTCGGCTACCAATTCAATGCCCGCTCGAACAACACCCTCGATAACGCCGGTTTCCGCGCGGACTACAATCTCAATGCTCACAACACGCTTACAGGAACTTACTCATGGAACCGGCAATTGGTCGATCGGGCGGACATTGATACCTCTTTCGACAAGATTCCTATCGTTACGAATAATGACAAGACACACTTTCTTTCTGCAGCTTGGCGCTGGAATTCGGGCACGAACTTCACGAATGAGGCCCGCTTTGGATTTGATCTCGCTCCGGCTATCTTTGCGACCACACAGAACTTCTCGAAGCCCGGCTACCTGCTGAGCGGCTTCGCTACCACACTCCCCACGCCGGATTTCGAGCCGCAGGGCCGCGACACCCACACTTGGGCATGGAAAGATAATGCGAACTGGGTGCGCGGTAACCATGTGCTGGACTTCGGTGGGCAGATACAGCGCGTGACGATCTTCACTTACAGCAACTTTGGAGTGACCCCCGTGTACACTCTAGGAATTAACGCGGGCGCCCCGCAGCTAACGGATTTTAACAACGGCGCAACGACCATCAGCAGCACCGCATTGAGCAACGCCAGCGCATTGCTGGCAAGTGCCGCTGGGGTATTGAGCTCGATCACACAGACCTTTAATGCCACGAGCCAGACCTCCGGCTACGTTAGCGGGGCACCCAACAACCGCAACTATCGCGAGAACAATTGGTCGCTGTACCTTGGGGATCACTGGAAGGTGACTCGTCGGCTGACGTTCAATTACGGAGTTCGCTGGGAGTATTACAGCCCGGTAGATGAGAAAGACGGCTTGGTGCTGCTCCCAGTCGTGGCTGCCGGACAGACGGTACAACAGACGCTCCTCGGCAATGCCACGGTCGATTTTGCTGGTGGCCCGAGCAAGCGTCCGCTCTATCATCCTGACAGAAAACAGTTTGCTCCCAGCGTGGGAGTGGCCTGGGACCCTTTCGGCAACGGCAAGACGGCCGTCCGCGCCGGGTTCAGCATGAGCTATGTGAATGACGCTCTTTTCACCGCGGCGGGCAATGCCGCGGCGGGAAATACAGGTTTGAGCGCAAGTCCCGTTACCCCGCAACTAAGCGGGCCGACGGTGAGCAATCCAGGCCCCGCGCTGAAGCCTCCGCCTTTTCAGATTCCTATTGATTTCCAAACCAATGCCATTAATGCGACAAATTCAGGTGCGGGCATCGGCGGGCTCGCGGGATACGCGATTGACCCTAATATCCGCACGCCTTACGTGGAGCAGTGGAACTTGAGCGTCCAGCGGAACATCGGATGGAACACTTCGCTTAGCGTAGGGTATGTAGGGAATCACGGCGTAGGGCTGTTCCGTGCCATCGACGTCAACCAGTTGGACTTCACGAAAAACGGATTCCTGGCGGACTTTAACCGTGCGCGATCCAACGGCTTCTTAGCACTGGCAACGCCGCCGAACGCCGCAGGCTGCGGCGGGCCGGGTACTTCCACGCAATGCGGCGTTTTTAACCCCCTGTTCAATCCGGGTGTCCCAGGGAGTCAGCCGCTGGCGGTGTTCCCGAATTTGTTCGCGACCGGCGGTATTGACCCGAGTTCGCCATTCTTCATACCGCAGTTTGTGAACCTGATCGAGTTAGGGCAAATTGGAGCGCTCGAAGCGGATTACCACGCTGGGGAATGGGATACGGGCAATAACCCTTTCCCTGGCTTTAATAATCCGGTCGCGCTTTTCGCGAACCCTTTCATCATGGGTGGCGACCTTCTCAAAAACAGCTCTTTCTCCACCTACCACGCGGGAGTCGTGGAGGTTCGCCGCCGCCTGAATAGCGGGCTGTACTTCCAGGCCAACTATGTGTTCAGCAAGGTGCTGACTGACTACGGTCCAGGAACGAATATTGGCCAGGCTCGTTTTCAGCCGTACCTGGACAACGCACGTCCCTTTTTCGAGAGGGGGCGAGCCCCGTTCGACATTACGCACGCCTTTAAGGCTAACTTTACCTACGATCTGCCAATCGGCTCGGGCCACCGGCTATTCTCGCGCCCCAACCGAGCGCTTGGCCTTCTCGTGAATGGCTGGCAGACTGCATCTGTGTTTACCTGGCAGAGTGGGAGTCCATTTTCGATTCTTTCCGAATGGCCCTCGTTCAACCGCGGCGGCACACGATCCGCAAACGATACTGCCATCGCGACTCTCACGCATCAGCAGATCAGCAGTGACCTAGGCGTGTTTGTTGAGCCAGGCGGCATCGTATACGGGATTAGCCCCAAACTTATCAGTCCGGATGGGACCGGCATTCCAAGCCAGCCTCAGCTGAGTTGCGTGCCGTCCGTTGCCGGTGGCTTCTGCAATCCCCAACCGGGTCAGGTCGGCAACCTGCAACTGGATGCCTTTAACGGTCCCGCGTACTTCGATTGGGACGTTTCCGCCAGGAAGGATTTCGCCCTCACCGAGAAGCTGAAGCTAACCTTCCGCACCGAAGCCTTCAATGTACTGAACCATCCGGTCTTCTTGATGGGGGTTTTGCCTAACGGAAGCGCCGCCAACGTAAACATCAACTCCACGACCTTTGGACAGATGACCAGTACGGTGTCGGCTCCGCGCATCCTTCAGCTGTCGTTGCAGCTGAAGTTCTAATACCTGGCGTTTCCCGCAAGCGCTGAACAAGAAGAGTCTTACCGGGCATCCTTCACCCGCACACGGAGATGGATGCCCGGTTTCTGGTCAGAAACGGCGACCCGGAGAACGGACCTGACTATCCCCGATTCCTTGGTCTTTCAGTAGGGCAGGGCAATTCTTTACGCCGTTCGAGATGGTAACCTGCTGATTACAGTTGTTTTACGAGTCTCAAGCCGTCTCTTCTTCCCGGCCTTGCCCTTATCCCTCGCCAGGCCACCTTAGCGCTCGATTCTCAACGCGGTGGCTGCTTGAGATTTGGCCGCGATTTTGTTCGACTGCCGTTCGGACAACCAGCGTCACCAACACCGCCGGGGTGTCGTAGAATGACCCGCGATGCCCTCAAAACTGGCGCAAATCCTGGATATCCTGGAACAAACTTACGGGCCACAAAAGCTGGCGGGCCCGACCGACCCGTACGAGATGATCGTCTTCTTGAACTGCGGCTACCCTGCAAGCGACGGGGCTTGCACGAAGGGCTTTGACGCACTAAGGCGCGAGGTCGGCGTCGAGCCCAAGCGGCTTTTGGCGGCGGCCAGGACAAAACTTGCGAAGGTGATGCGGCCGAGCGTAATCGTCCCCGCGGTGTGTGCAGCGCGACTGAAGGATATCGCCGGGAGAGTCAAGAACGAGTTGCACGGCGACCTCACAGCCGCCCTCGAAAAGCGGATCGAGCAAGTGCAAGACAAGCCGGGGACCCTTGCTCGAGAGAACAAGCTCAAGCCCGCGAAGAA
>DATAIH010000235.1:0-49319 GCA_036262755.1 Candidatus Acidiferrum sp. | reverse complement strand
CCAGGGGGCGCCTCCCGGATGGAGCTTGAGGCCAATGAAGAAACGAACTTTGTCAAACTTCTCGCAATAAACAACTTCTCCTTCGATGGGAGGCCCCTGGTTTACCGGATCAACCTCTACTTGATCTCCCGGGCGCCAACTGCGGATCGAGCACACTCGCACGCCGCGAGAACTGAGATTATTGGTGTAGGTCTTTTCTTCGACTTCGCCGTTCCCCGCCTGCAAGGCCGAGAGGCGCACGGGGACCATGACGGGGAACCTCTTCTCGCTTCTGCCGGTCAGGTTTTTGTCAAAAGACATACGATACATGCCGCCGAAGCTATGACTGGCCAAGGTCGACGAAGTTTCGGGCGCACTAAACTCGATTGAACTCGGGCCTTCAACGGAAAGTCAGGTTCGATGCGTCTCACGTTCGTGCATGGACCGTCTATCGTTGGCGCTTGCCGAGGCTCTGGGCTTCCTTTCGGAAGTCCCCAGCACGTGCTGCCGCACCCATTAGAAAGCGCCTTCCGGAGCAAGCGCAAGCCGGTGAACACCGTAGGAACGGGTTGGTACGTTCAAGTAATACTCAGGCCGACGGGCGTTAGCGGCCCAGGCGCAGGTAGTTGTCGTTCTTGCTCAACCAGTCTTCCCGAGGAGGGTCGAAGACATCCAGGTCGAGGGTATCCTCGATGGCCCAGGCTTCGTGGGGCATGTTCGAAGGGATGCACAGGACTTCACCGGCACGCACGACGATCTCCTTGCCGTCAATCGAGAACTTCAAGGCACCTTCGAGGATGTAGGTGACCTGTTCATTCGCATGATGGTGCATCGGTACGTGCGCACCCTTCTTGAGGAACACGCGCGCGAGCATGATTTTGTCGCCCACTAGCATTTCGCGGCCGATGAGCTCGTTCAACTGCTCATGTTCCACGCTCTTCCAGGGGATGTATTTCGGTTGCATCGAAGTGCTCATTTGCGATCTCCATAGAGTTTTGCGGCGTTGTCGTGCAGGTACAGGCGCGCGAGTTCGAGCGCCCTGGCCTCGGTAAACGCGCCCTCCGCGACGAGTTCGGCCAGCGCGGCAGCGACAGCCGTGCGCGCGGACCGCGCCGCCAGCCAGAAAGTCTCTTCTGCCCCCACGGCGTCGTTAAACGGAAAGGCGTCCGACCCAAACATGATTCTGTCGGGGAACAACGAAATCCACTGCTTGAGAATGTTCTTCAGCTCGGAGGGATAAACGTAATAGCCCATTAGGGAAGAGTCCGTGTACACATTCTTGGCCGCGGTCAGCCAGATCATCTCGAGCGTGTGCGGATAGCCGCCGTGAATCAGCACGAACTTTACGTCTTTGTAGCGCGGATCGCGCAGCACGTTTTCGAGGTTGAGCGGATTGCCGCCCGTCAGGCTGAAGTAATCTCCGATGCCCACGGCGCTGTGAAAATGCACGGGCAGATTCAGCTTCCCGGCCTGATCGATCAGCACGCGAAAAACGTAATCCTGGAACGTGCGGTATTCGTCGTCGGAGGGAATCCCGCCCGAGTGAAACTTCGCATAAATGGCCTCCGCCGAAGCGCGCGGCGGATCGCCAAAGTAAAGCGACCGGAAATAGGCGACTTCGAATTTGATGGCCACGCCGCCCTTTTTCTGGTTGTCGGCGAGCGCTTGGCGCACGAAATGCTCATAACCCGCAAGCTCCGCCGGCAAGCCGCCCACGCCTTCTTGTTTCATGTAGCGCTCGAGCACTTTTTCCTGCAGCGGAAGGTACACGGCCATGTCGCCGTTCTTCGCTGCCTGGTCGCGATTGTCGAAGGGAAACAGGAAGGAATCGACGAAAAATACCCAGTGGAAACGCTTGGGATCGAGATAAGGCGCAAGCGCGACGCGATTGGCGAGGCACGTTTCGATGTTCATCTTGTCCAGAATGCCGACCCAGTACGCGGTACTGCCCGAAGCCTCCGCCGCTTTCTTTTTGTCGATAAGCCATTTGGCATGTTGGGGCTGGAAATCGTTGTAGGGATAGCCGAAAAGCGCCTTGGCGGCGGCCACAAATTCGGGATTGTCCTCGCGCAAGCGAACTACGGAGCTTTCGCCGGGCGGCGCAGCCATCGCGTCCATATCGGGGTCGTCGGGGAAGGTGGCGTGCGAGTGATTGTCGTAGATGGGGATGCGATCGATCTGCTGAAGCAGGCGCTCGTAGATTTTCCCGACGTCGCCGCTCGGAAGCGGTTTGGCCTGGGCGTGCGCCGCCGCCGCGGAACACATCGCCGCGAAAAAAATCGCAGTGCTACCGGTCACCTTGCTCATCGCCATCCTTAAAAACTCACTTTTGAGAGTTCCTACCGCCGCCTACCGCGAAACCGCGGCCCGCCAATGCATCGCCACCCTATGCATGCGTTCCAGCGCCTCTTCGAGCAAATTCCGCGCGCTCACCATCGAAAACCGCAGGTAATTCCTTCCTCCGGGGCCGAACGCTTGACCGGCAATTCCCGCCACGCCTCCTTCTTCGAGCAAAATCGTTTGTACTTCTTCGGCGGAGAGTCCCGTCTGTTCCATACTGACCCACGCGTAGAACGCGCCCTGCGGCGGCAGGCAACGGAATCCGGGAATGCGGTTGAGCCCGGCGACGAAGAGCTCGCGACGCTTGCGGTACTCCTCGACCATCGCCCCGACCGCACCCGTCGAATCGCGGAGCGCCTCGATCGCCGCCACCTGGCTGAACTCCGCCGCGCACGTGAAAGTGTTCAGCACCAGCAAATCCATCGCGTCGATCACCTCGACGGGCGCGACGGCGTATCCCAGCCGCCACCCGGTCATGGCGAAACTCTTTGAGAAGCCATCAATGATGACGGTACGCTCGGCCATGCCGGGAAGCGCCCAGATGGATTGGTACTCGCCGCCAAACAGAATGCGCGCGTAAACCTCGTCCGAGACAACCCACAAATCGTGTCTCCCAGCCAGCTCGGCAATCCTTTCGAGCGCGATGGAACTGAAAACCGTGCCTGTCGGATTATTCGGAGAATTGAAAATGATCATGCTGGTGCGCGGCGTGATCTTTCGGGCGATCTCTTCCAAATCCGGTTGAAACTGGTTCTTCTCCTCCAGACCAAAGGGCACGGCCTTCGCGCCCAGGCCGCGGGTGAACGAGGGATAAATCGGGAAGCCCGGATCGGGATAGAGCACTTCGTCGTCCGGCTCGACCAGGGCCATCATCGCAAGCGAAAGCGCCATCTTGCAGCCCGGGGCGACAAGCACTTGTTCGGAGGCGACCTCGAGCCGGCGGGTGCGCTTCAAATAATCAGCGATGGCTTCGCGCAAGGCGGGCAGGCCGCGCGTCGCGCAGTAGCGGTCGCGCCCAGCCGCCACCGCCGCCCGCACGGCATCCACAATGGGCGCGGCGGGATGAAAATCCGGCTCCCCCAGCTCCAGATGAATGACCGAACGGCCAAGACCTTCGAGTTCCTTCGCTCGCGAATAGACCGCCAGTGCGCCTTCGCCGTGCAATTGCGAAATTCGGGAAGCAATGCGGGTCATAAGTACAATCCGGGAACGATGGTATCACTCCTCAGGCAGCCGCATTGGCCCCAAGCGGAGAGAAAATTTGGTGTTGCCGCCTAGAACGCGTAACGGAACGAAAACTGAATCAGCCGAGGCGTTCCAACGGTGCTCGTGATTTTGCCGAATGGGCTGTTAGCTCCTCCGATGGTTTCGACATCCGTCACCGTGGGGTTACCAAAGTTGGCATGATTCCAAATATTGAAAAAGTCCGTGGTGAACCGCAGTTCCTGCCGCTCTGTCAATTTGAAATTCTTGATGAGCGAGAAGTCCCAATTCTGCTGATGCGGCCCGCGAAAAACATTTCTGCCCAGGTTGCCGAAGTCGGTCGTGCAATAGTTCGAGTTCGGCAGAATGTTTGTATTGGACTGGTTAGGATTGCACAGGCTTGGCCCATAGAGTAATGGCGCTGTTGAGAATGCGCTCGAGTTCAAATACCCGTCGATTCGCTTATGGATGTCGCCTGCAGTCACCGCACTCGCAACCGTGCTGCCGCTTGCCAGGCTTCCTGAAAGTGTCCCCGGTGTAAAGCCGGCCACAAGGAAGGCTGTGCCTGCACCGGAATCCGTCACGGAGAAAGGCGCGCCAGACTGGAAGATGGTAATGCCGCTGAGTGCCCAGCCGGTCAGCAGTTTTTCCCTAAGGCCAGTCGCACCCTTGTAAAACGGCAGATCGTAGCGGTAGCTCACGCTCAACCGGTGCGGGCGGTCGAAGTCCGAAAGCCCGCGCGAAGCCGCGAGCGTCGATTCGTCGTTGAAGGCGGTGTTGAACGCAGTGTTTCCCGACGAAGTCGCGTCGGTGGATTTCGAAAACGTATAGGCAGCTTGGAAATACCCGGCAACCCAGCGCCGTGAAAGCGTTGTCTGCAACGAGTGATAGTGGGAATAGGCGTCGTCGGCGAAGAGCTGGAAGCCCCCGTAGCCGTTGATGCCTTGGGCCCGCGACCGCGCAACCGCATTCCCAAACGTGTTGGTTGTAATAACGCAAGGATTGGGATTGCAGAATGCGCTATTAACCTTCACGGGGTTCGCTGCGGAAGCCCGCAGGGACTGAAGACTGTCGCGCGTTTCGCGCAAATGCACCGCGTGCGTTCCGACATAGCCTACCTCGAGAACCCACTGCTTGCCGAGGGAACGTTGCACCGTGAGGTTCCATTGCTGCGTGCTGGGCACAACAAAGTGTCGTGGCACTTGCAACCCGAAAATGTTCGTGGACAGAAGCGGGCCCGGGCAAGTACTCCCGGTTGTCGGTCCGTACACGGCGTTCTGCGAAGTATCGGATGTGGGATTCCCGCCCGAATCGACAAACCCGGCGAGTACCGACAAACAAGGAACAAAAGTGGGATCGAGCGTTCCGGCTTTGGGCAGGCCGTTTGGGTTGGGATTCGGGCAGCCACTTAACGGACCTGTTGCCGGAGGTGGCGTCTCGGAGAAAAAGAGGCCAAGGCAGTTCGGTGGCCCTCCTCCGAACGCCACCGGCAAGAACGGCGTCTGGAAGGAAAGCTGGTCGACGTTCCCGACGTCTTCGCGTACGTAATAGATGCCGTAGCCTGCTCGAATGGTGGTCGTATCTCGGCCAAAGACGTCATATGCCAGTCCGACGCGTGGTCCCAGCCCGGTGGAGTAGTTGTTGTTGAGAGTGGTGCTGTTCGCGTTACCCGTCAGGCCCGCGAGACTCAGGTTTTTTACGCAAGCAGGATAGACAAATGGAAACTGGCCAGCGTTTGCGAGATTGGGGTCGAGGTTCCCGATATGGCAAGCATTATCGTGGAAAGCGCCAAAAACCTCCGTGCGCAAACCAAGATTCAAGGTCAGGTCGCGGCGAATCTTCCAGTCATCCTGCCCGAAGAAAGCATAATTGTTTGTGCGATATTCGTGGTTATAGACACCCCCGCCGCCAAAACTGAATTGCGGCGAACCCAAAAGGAAATTCTGGAAATCGGTATTGCCATTGGTGGTGTTAGTGAAGAACAGCTCGCCGTTGAAAACTTGAGGAAATAGCTTGTCGAGATTCACCCGCGTATATTCGCCGCCGAAGCGAAGCACGTGCTTGCCTTTCACCCAACTCACCGTGTCCACGAAGTTGTAGTTGTTCTGGGTTTGGTGCTGGTCCGAGAAAGGCGCTGGCCCGATTTCAAAGCCGGAGCTGGCCAGCACAAATTTGTAAATCGAACTGGTGACATTGTTGGTGGGCCGGTCGATGGCCAAATCACTCGCCTTCACCGGGGGAAAGTTATCGAGGTTGTCGTTGATGTGTACAAACCCAAAACGAAATTCATTCACGAAGGTCGGAGAAAAAAGGTGCGTCTCGGTGATGTTGAAGAAGCGCGCGTGTACCGGCGTATCGAAAGGAAAATTCAGCGATGCTGAACTGATGCTGCTGGCGAGCGTGCTCCCGAGGGATTCCTGTAAGTCGCCCGCACCAAACGGAAGAAAGCTTTCAGAATTCGAAAAGAAGAATCTCACGGAAAGCTTGTCTGTTCCACCCCGGAATTCGCGATCCCAGTTGCTCGTGAACTGATCGTCGGTATATTTCCCCGGACGACTGACCACAAACGGCACCGGGTTCGCGGGGTCGCAGAGCTTGGCGCCTGCGGGAACATTCGCAGGTGCCGGGAACAGGTAACCTCCGGCGCCCCCTCCGAACTGGTTTTGTTTGAAATTGAGCAACGCAAACACAACCGGATCGATGCTAGGCACGCCGCAATCGGCTTCCAGCTGGGTCATCGAAGCGCGGTCCGCTGCCGGAATATAAGGAATGTTGGTGCTTATGAAGGTTCCCGGTGAGAGCCCGCTGCGCTGCCGGGTTCCCTGATAGTTCGCGAAGAAAAAGCCATAATTCTCTTTGACCATCGGCCCGCCCAGGCTCCCTCCGAAAATGTTCTGTTTTACCGCCGGCCGCGGCTGTGCCTGCCGGTTCAGGAAATACTCGTTGGCGTTCAGAACATCGTTCCGAAAGAACTCGTAAGCGTCGCCATGCAATTCCTTTGTGCCGGACTTCAAAATCGCGTTGACGTTTCCGCCGCCGTTCCTTCCCTGGCTCGCGTCATACAACGACGTCTGGACCTTGAATTCCTGGATGACGTCGGGATTCGGCAGCGGAACGTAGGTCGCTTGCGCCACGTTGTAGTCCGTCGCGCTGATGCCTTCGATTAGGTAGTTGTTGTTGTCCTCGCGCTGACCGTTCACGAACAGTTTCACGCTGCCCCGGCCGAGCTGCGCCGCAGCGTTCAGCTCACTCTGGGCTCCGGCGGATAGCGTCAGCAATTGTTGGTAATTCTGTGTGGCCAGGGGCAGCTCGCGTACCGTTTCCGTGCCGAGCGACTCTCCGGTCGTGGCGCTGGTGGTGTCGACGGTCGTGACCTGCGCCGAAATCTCCACCTTTTCGCTGACGGCACCTGGCTTCAAGGTGATCGTCACCTTGGTGGTTTCCGTAACGCGCACTTCAATGCCGTCGGCTTTGGCCTGAGAAAATCCCGACTTGTTCACCACCACCGAGTAAGTACCCGGAGGCAGGAGCGGCACGACAAAAGAGCCGTCCGGGCCCGCCGGCAGCTTTCGCAAGAGCGTTTCCGTGCGTGTATCGATGATCTGTACATCCGCTCCGGCCACCGATCCACCGCTGGTATCCACCACGTTTCCGCTGATGGCGCCCGTCGCACCGCCTTGGCCGTAAGCGCATCGGGCACACAGCGAAGCGACGAGCAGTGCCGCGGTCGTTAACCCCCGATAAACGATTCGCATAACACCCCCCTAGCGATGGGCCTTCGCCGCCCCGGACTGGTGAGCAACTCAAATGCGTTTAAGGTGCTCTTCCGAAGGAAATGCGGACGGTCTCCGAGCACACCGCGCGGACGAACTGGATATCCCCCGTTCGGGAAACTAGCGTTTCGCCTTCGCAGTGTCAAGAAACGAATGCGGCAGATCCCCGGACGGCTCGCCTTCGAAACCCCGAAAACCCATGCTGGTCAGTCCCACTTGACGCCGCGAGCTCCGGGCGAGACTATCCCTCTAGGCAGGGTGGTGGGTGCAACGGGACCTCGGCCCCTGCCGTCTAATGGTTAGGCGGTGTCCCCGTGATGGGGGTAACTTATGAATCTCCGCAGACTGCTTCCCTTCTTGCTTTTGGTTCTCCCGGCGGCGCTCGTCCTTAGTGTGCCGTCGGCTTCCGCCGAATCGAGCCATGCGCGCATCATCCGGCTCAGCGTGGTCACCGGGGACGTGCGCTTTGCGACAAAAACGCATGGTGACCCTTTGACCGATTCCGGTGGTGACTGGAGCGCGGCTCAATTGAACCTGCCGATTCGCCAGGGCTACATCCTCGCCACCAACAACGGCCGCGCCGAAGTCGAGTTCGAGAATGGCACGCTGGCTTTCCTGAAGGAAAACACCGTCCTCGAGTTTTACGATCTTTCGCTGAAAGACGGCGCTCTCATCACGCGCCTGGTTCTGCGCCAGGGTAGCGCCTCGTTCCATGTGAATCCCGTGGAAGGCGATTATTTCAGCGTGACCGGCGGCGACTTCACCGTCGAGGCCGGCAGCCGCGCCACCTTCCGTCTTGATAATTTTGACGACGGCAGCGCCGTCGACGAGGTCGTCGGCCACGTGAACGTCTTGCACCAGGACGAAACCACGCGGCTCGAAAACGGCCAGTCGCTTTCCATGAAAGCTGGAGATTTAACTTCAACGAATATTGGCCGCGTCCCTGAGCCAGACGATTTTGACCACTGGGTCTCCGGCCAGATCGACACGGTTTCGAAAGCCACCGCGGCGACTATGCAATACACCAATTCCCCGTACTACGCGGCGGGATTCGGCAGTCTGTATTCCTACGGTTCCTGGTTTAATTGCGGAGCCTACGGTTACGGCTGGCGGCCGTTCGGTGTTAGCTACGGCTGGTCGCCCTTTACCGACGGACAATGGATTTGGGACCCCACATTCGGCTGGACTTGGGACAGCTTCCAGCCCTGGGGCTGGGCTCCCTTTCACTACGGGGGCTGGCTGTTCGACTCCGGCTGCGGAGGGTGGTTCTACTCGCCGCCCTTGCTGTATGGCTACTACCCGGGTTTTTATCCGGGCGTTCCCGTCGGGCGGGTTCCGCCGAGGGTTCGTGCGCCGCGGCCGGTCTATCATCCCGTAACTGCCGTTTTTGTGCGTAACAACAACACGCTCGGGATCGTTCCGATGCATCCGTTGGACGCCAAGGGCAAAACTCCCCTGAACCTGGATCATGGAATCCTTTCGCCTACCGGATCGAGCGATCTCAGCGGGCGGCGCGTGCTCGCTTCCGCGCCCGGAGAGAAATGGCAAACTCTGAAATCCCCGCCCAAGGACGCTTTCAGTAATGGCCTGGTTGCTTCCACAGCCCCCGAGCGCGTATCAAGAACCGTGCTCCAAAGCGCCCCGGGCACGCGCATCGTTTCCGCGGGCAAGGACTCTTCCACCGTCTACAATCCCAAAGAGCACCGTTACGTAAATGCGAGTAACGTGCCGAGCTCCGCATCGCGCGATGCAAAAGAAAGCCTCGCCGACCGCGAACGCCTGCCCTCTCCGGCCCGGGACGGCCGCAACAATGGCGATGGCGTGCCCCGCTCGACGGCGCGCAACACGGTGGCCCCGCCTCCCGTGCCGCGCTACTCAGGCGGTGGCGAGCGCAGCTCTGTCGGCGGCTCGCACAGTTCATGGGGCGGCTGGGGTGGTTCCCGCTCCTCGGGTGGCTCGAGTATGGGCGGGGGCTCCACGCATTCCGCGCCAGCGCCTGCTCCGGCGTCCCACGCGTCTTCGGGCGGCGGCCATCCGCACTGAAAGTGCTCTGCTTACGCGCCCCAGGCCGGCCAGCCGCTCCGGGTGCGTGTTACTGAGTCGTACTCTCTCTCAGGCATTTATTCAAGAATAACGAAACCGCCAGCCCCTACCCTGCGTCCTAAATTCGGGTGCCAACACCGTGACGGAGGTGCCCAATGAAATTCTTCTCTCCCCGGATTCCTTTTTTCGCTCTCCTTTCCAGTTTGCTGCTTGCGATCGCGCCTCAAGCCCTGGGGTCAAAAGGCCGCGAAAACCGTGTGGTTTTCCTCGCGTCGGTTCAGGGGGATGTCCGCATTTCCAACGGACAAGACCACCACGCGGATCTGAACACACCCTGGCAGGAGGCCCTGGGCGGCGAACTCGTCGTCGAGGGCTCCGCTCTCTCAACAGGCAATGGACGCGCCGAAATCGAATTTGAAGACGGCTCAACCGTGTACCTGGCGGAAAACTCCTTGCTGTTATTCAAAGAACTTCGCGCGCCCGGCGACCGCGTCCTCTCGCGCATGGCTCTGGCTACCGGCAGGGCAACCTTTTCCATGCAACCGGCCATCAGGGAATTTTTTTTCATTGACACGCCTACCGCCCAGCTGGAGCTTTCCGAGACCGAGAAATTCTTCGTCCGCGTAGACGCTTACCTCGATGCCACGGCTATCACCGCCGAGGGCCAGAACGGTCAACCTGTCGTTTGGCGCGATGGCCGTCACCTCCAGTTGCTGAAGGGGAAGACGGCGTTCTTTCAAGACGGCGAAGTTGTTCCGCCGCCGGATCGATCGGCCGAGGCCGAGGCCCTGGGAACGACTCCGTTTCCATGGACCATGCCAGACTTTCAACTTCCAGCGCTGGCTTTGCTCTATAACCGCACAAACGAAATGTACCCAGGTCCTCGAGATGAACAGACTCAAGCAGCCAGCGAGTGGGACGCCTGGGTCTCTAGCCACCTGGAGCAGAGGAACGCGGCCACCGCCGCCGCGCTTAAGGCCTCCGGACTGTCTTCCCCAATTCCCGGCTTAGTGGACCTTTACGAGCAAGGCCGCTTCTTTAGCTGCGAGCCCTACGGAACTTGCTGGGAGCCAACGGAGCCGGAAGCGGTCGAAGGCAATCCGCAGCAGTTGCCGGCAGGAACCCGGCAGTCGCCCGCAGCAGCGCAAGGCAACCCCGCTTTCCAAGCGCAGACCATCCAATGGCGGCAGTTCGTGGGCGGATGGTGCGATCCCGGCCGATCGGTCGTTGTCACTCGCGTGGCACACTCGCCGGAAGAGCTGCGACGGCTTCTCGCCGTGAAGGATTCGATCGAGCGCGCATCCACGCGCTTCCATCGGTATTCCGTTGCCTGCGACTACGGCTATTGGATTCGGGATCGCCGTCACTATGTCCGCGTGGTGAATCGGGTGCTGCCTCCGGGATGTGTCGGCGGCAAGTGCATCGTGCATGCCCCTCGTCCGGTTTGGGTGCGCGTGGGAAACAGGATCGGCTTCGTGCCCCCGCACCCGAACGACGTGAAAGGCAAGCCTCCCATTAATTTGAAGGAAGGCATGCTCATCCCTCCATCCAAGCCCGGCGAACGGATCGAGCGCGTGGCCCTCGAGCCGTCGCAAAAAGTCACCGTGCTCGACAAAGCGCCGCGCGAGGTCCGGAACGAACCCGTCAACCAAGGGCTTCACGTATCAGCCCCGGAGATTCGCGCTCATCTTTTGCAGGAAGCTTTTCCGACCAGGTCTGCCCCGCTCTCCGCGCGCGCCGTCCCTCAAATCACCTACGATTACAAGTCGCATCAATTTCTCACGCCTGCTTCTGCGGCCGCGGGCGGAAAATCCAAGGGAGTCCCTGTGGGTGGCATCGACTCCCATGGCAAGATCGGGAGCTTTGCCGACGGCCGCTCCGGCGCTTATGCCCAATCGTTCGCTCGCAGCGAGGCTGTCACTTCCTATCGAGGCGCGTACGGATCGGGCTATTCCGGCGGAGGACGCAATTCCGGCTACTCTTCTGGATCGTATTCCTCCGGATCTCATTCTTCGGGTTCCGGCTCGTACGGTGGCGGTTCTTCCCACTCCTCGAGCTCCAGCAGTGCCAGCTCTTCGAGCAGTTCGGGCGGTGGCTCGCACGGCCGTCCGTAGAAATGCATGCATTTCTTCTTGGAGAGCGACGGGCTTTCGCCAAGGTGCCGTCGATGGGCTCTTAGGAGAAAATCATTCCTGCGTAGCCGACAACCTGGCTACGATCGCCGGAGACATCGGCCGAAGTGGCGTATTTCACCAATTCTGCTTTCCTTGCGCCCAGCTCATGCAACGCGGTCAGCATGGCCACTGCCGGGCCCAGTCCGCACATGGAAATCTCCTCGTTGCGGCACGTGTCATAAAGCGCTTGCGGATCGAGCCCCAGCAGCCGGTCAATGGCTTTGCGATCCTTGACTCGCGTCGTAGGCTCGTCTTCATAATGATTCAAATCCGAAGTCGTCAATAGCAATACGTCTTCCTTCGCATTCCTGAGCACCCGGCCCATGGCCTCGCCCACGCTGACCAGCGATGCGAATTGCACCGTTCCGAGCGCTACCGGCGCAAACGAAAATCCCGGCGCTAAGACTTGCAGAAACGGGACCTGCACTTCAAGCGAGTGCTCCGTGCTGTGGGCAATGCTGTCCTCGCAGAGCAGCGGGCATTCTCGTCCGAGTTCCTCCGCCAGTCCTTCGTCGATCGGCGCGTCTCCGAGCGGCGTCCGCCACGCGCCGCTCGATAAAATCGCCGCCGATTCGCCCCGCGGATAGTGCCGCACGCCAAGAAGAATGATCTTCCGCGGCAACACTATGCGCGCAAACACCGCTCCCGCCACCGGACCCGAGTACCTATATCCCGCGTGGGGCACGAGACACGCTTTTACGGCAATCGCCTGTTCGCGCGGATCGGGCCGCGAATATTCACGAACGAGAGAAGTGAGTTCTTGGGGATCGGAGGGATAAAAGCGTCCGGCAACTGCAGGGAGGCGCAACATAGGCCGCCTCAACAAAATCAATTGGACTTCGAGGCTTTCCCTTTAAACTTCATCACTTGCATCGTGGTGGGGTTGTAATAAATCGTCACTTTGTCGCCGTACTGATAGCCGCCCTTATCCACGATTTGTTGCATTTTCTGCGAGGCTTCCTGCGACAGGGGGAACGTCAGGATCGTCAGTTCGCTTTCCTTGGCGCGCGCGGTAATTTGCGCGATGTTCGCGTGCAGGACGAAGCCTTCAAATTTCGCCAGCCCATTGGCTTTGGGCTTTGGCTTCACCGCGCTGACTATCAACGGCACCGCCGTATCCACGACGATGGGTGCTACCGGAGCCTGCGCCGCGGCGGGCGGGCAAAAAACGGCCGCCGCCATCAATGCTGCTGGCAGCATAAGCCCGGCGGCTTTGGCAAGATTCTTCATTCGCCATCGTCCGTGGCAATCCGCAGGGACTTCAAAAACCGCACGTCCTGCGGCGTCATCGTCAGTCGGGCCACCGGCTTCTTTTCCGTTTCTTCGGCCAGCGATTCTTGGTCCACCTGGATCCGCAGTGATTCGAGGAAGCGCCGGTCCTGGGTGGTCAATTTTGAATCTTCCGCCGCGGTGCCGTCGCGCTTGGCGAGCCCGATGGTGGCGTCCAGTTTCAGGACAATGTCGTAGCCGTGCGCGCGCACTCCGGCAATTGCGCCGGTGATGCGATCGGACTCGGACACCGTGTCGTTGATCGCGTGTCCCAATTCGCGGAGCAAGTTCTTCAGGTGATCGTCGAGTTGCAAGGGGAACTCTCCCGTACTTCCACTGCCATTCTAGGCTGACGCACCGTTGGATACAAGAGAGCTTCCATGCGTTGTCTCCAATCCGTCTACAGGGCCGGTGCCCTTCGTGCGCCTACCCAAGCGTCTGACGGCATCACCGGAAGGCTTTCGGCTCGGCCGGCGGTTTTGCGCTAAGATGCTTTTATGTCGACCACGGCAAACGCGACCAGCGCTTCCCGCCCGCAGGGCGGTTTCCGCCGTCTTTGGCGCGTGCTGCGGCAGCTTTTTCACGAGGTGGTGGGCGCGGTTTTTGCCATTCTCGCGCTGGGCTGGCTGAACGCCGCGTTTCGCGCCTGGACCCGCGACGCCTCTCGCTGGCTTATCGCCCTGGCCGTCTCGGTGGCAGCCTTGCTCCTGTTTTTTGCGGTGACTTCGTTCCGCTACGCGCGGAAGCTGTAGCATCCGGCGCTTCGCGCCCTTTTTCGAAGAACCATGTCTGACGCCAAAAGCAAATCCGCGCGCCCCGCCGAGCGCAAACAAAAATTCGCGACGCTCTCCGGCGTGCCTCTCGATCCCCTGTACACCCAGGAAAGCCTTGGCGCCTGGGATCCCGACGTGGCCCTCGGCTATCCCGGCGAATTTCCCTACACACGCGGCATCTATCCCACCATGTACCGTGGCCGCTTCTGGACCATGCGCCAATACGCCGGTTTTGGCACGGCCGTCGAATCGAACCGCCGGTATCGCTATCTTCTCGGCAGGGGCCAGGCCGGCCTCTCCGTTGCTTTCGATCTCCCCACGCAAATCGGCCTCGACTCCGACCATCCTCTGGCCCTCGGCGAAGTCGGCAAGGTCGGCGTGGCCATCGATTCCCTCGAAGACATGGAGACGCTCGTCGACGGCATCCCTCTCGAACGAGTCTCCACCTCCATGACCATCAATTCGACCGCGGCAATCCTTCTCTGCCTGTACGTCGCGGCGGCAAAAAAACAAGGCGCCAATCTCGAGAAACTCTCCGGGACGGTGCAAAACGACGTCCTCAAGGAATACATCGCCCGCGGCACGTACATTTATCCGGTGCGTCCCGCCATGCGCATCGTCACCGACATATTCGCCTGGTGTCGCAATCACCTGCCCCGCTGGAACACCATCTCCATCTCCGGCTATCACATCCGCGAAGCGGGTTCGACCGCCGTCCAGGAAGTCGCCTTTACGGTCGCCGACGGCATTGCTTACGTCGAGGCGGCTGTGGACGCCGGGCTCGGCGTCGACCAATTCGCACCGCAGCTCTCCTTTTTCTTCAACGCCCACAACGATCTTCTCGAAGAAATCGCGAAGTACCGCGCCGCGCGCCGCCTGTGGGCCAAAATTATGCGCCGCCGCTTCCGCGCAAAAGATCCGCGGTCTCTGCTCTTGCGCTTCCACGCGCAGACCGCCGGTTCCTCGCTAACCGCGCAACAGCCCGAAAACAACATCATTCGGGTCGCAATTCAAGCCCTCGCCGCCGTTCTCGGAGGCTGCCAGTCCTTGCATACAAACTCGCTCGACGAAGCGCTCGCACTACCCACCGAAGACTCCGCCCTCATCGCTTTGCGGACGCAGCAGATCATTGCCGAGGAAACTGGCGTCACCAACACCATCGACCCGGTCGCCGGCTCCTATGCGATCGAGCATCTTACCGGCGAAATCGAGCGCGGCGCCGAGGAATACATCGCCAAGATTGATTCTCTCGGCGGGATGCTGCGCGCCATCGAGACCGGTTTCGTCCAGGCGGAAATCCAGAAAGTCGCGTTCGAGTTTCAGCGTGCGGTCGAGAAAAAAGAGCAAATCGTCGTCGGGGTCAACGACTTCATCGGCGACGAGGCCCGGCAAATTCCCACGCTGCGCATTGATGCGGAAGTCGAGCGCTCGCAAATCGCCCGGCTCGAGGCTCTGCGCGCCCGCCGCGATTCTGCGCGCGTGCAGGCGGCCCTGGCCGAACTCGGGCGCCGCGCCGCCACCTCGGAAAATCTTCTCCCGGCCATCCTCGCCGCCGTGGAATCCTACTCGACGGTCGGCGAAATCTCCGACGCCCTCCGCCGCGTGTTCGGCGAATACCAGGAATCCGTCGTGCTCTAGGCAAGCTGACACATAGGACAGCCCGCCCGGGCGGGCCATGGTATCGCTCCCTCTGCCCTCTCCGCTTGCCCCTTCGCACAGGCTGTCATCCCGCTTCGACTGTAGTATCCTCCCTTGCCAAGGCATCCTATGAAGCTGATTCTCGCCTCCGCTTCGCCCCGCCGCGCCGAGGTTCTTCGCGACGCCGGCTATCACTTCACCGTGCTTTCCTCGGCCATCGACGAAACTCCTTATCCCGACGAATCGCCCCAGGACCTGGTGCTTCGCCTGGCGCAAACCAAAGCGGACCTGGCAGCCGCCCGCGCCGTCGGCCCCGCCATCCTTATCGCTGCGGACACCGAAGTGGTTCTCGACGGCCACATTTTTGGCAAGCCGCGTTCTTCCGACGATGCCCGCGGCATGCTCGAAAAGCTTTCCGGTCGTCTCCACACTGTTCTCACGGGGGTTGCGCTCGTGCGCCTTCCCGATGTCGAACGCCGCTCCTTTGTCGAATCCACCTTGGTACAGTTCGCGCCGCTTTCCGACGAAGAAATCAGCCGTTATCTGGCCACGGGCGAGCCGCACGACAAGGCCGGGGCATACGCCATTCAGGGCTACGCCGCGCGCTACATTCCCCGCATTGAAGGTTGCTATTTCAACGTGGTGGGATTGCCGGTCGCCCGCCTCCAGCACGCCCTCAGCGAGCTCGGCTGGAGGGAGGAATGTTCCCGAACCGTCGTTTAACTCACGCGAGACTCCGAGAGGTGCACCGCTAGGGCAAAAGCTCGTTTCCCCCGTTGAGCCCGGTCATGTTGCGAGCGGTCACGAGTCAGTCCCTATTCGTACCTGAGACAGTCAATCGGATCCAGGTTCGCCGCCAGATTCGCCGGGTAATACCCGAAAAACAACCCAACACTAACCGAAATCACGAATCCCATGGTTACCCACAGATAGGAAAGCGTCGCGGGAACCGACGGCACGGTGAGCCGCACCAGAGTGGAAATGCCCGCCCCAATCAAAATCCCGATCGTCCCTCCGACCAAGGTGAGCACGACGGCCTCCAGCAGAAATTGCAGCCGCACGTCGGCGCGCCGCGCCCCGATGGCTTTGCGCACACCAATCTCCTGGGTCCGCTCGGTCACGGAAATCAGCATGATATTCATCACTCCGATGCCGCCCACCAGCAGCCCGATCGAGCTGATCACCGTCGTCAGGATCACCAGTGCGCCGGTGAGTTGGTTCCACAAATTGCTCAGAAAGTCGGGCGAGCTCAGCTCGAAATCATTTTCCTTTCCCGGCGGAATGCGCCGCAGCCGTCGCATCGCTTGAATCACCTCCCCTTGCGCGGTTTCTATGTTCACGTCCTTGGGAATGGTGAAAATCATGACCAGTTCTTTCGCTTCCGGATATTCCTTGTGGAATTTGCTCAGCGGAATGATGGCGAAAATATCCACGCCCGGACCAAGAAACAGCCCCTGATCGTGTTCGAACACTCCGATCACGTCGTAAGTGCTGCCGTTGATGCGCACGGTTTTCCCCAGGGGGTCCTCGTTGGGAAAAAGCGAATCGCTGATCGCCGCGCCCAGCACCACGACCGGTCGCGCGTGCTCTTCGTCGAAGGCACTGATGAACCGCCCGCGCGCAATGCTAAAAAGCGGCAGCGCCTTCGCGTATTCCGGCTCCGCTCCGCGCACGATCAACTTCTCGACGCTGCGGTCTTGGTAGGTGATCAGGTTCGAGTCGCCCAGAAAAAATCCCCGAGTGCCCACCGTGTTCACATCCTCCACATCCGGAGCCGCCTGTCGGATGTAGTCGGCGTAGTCGTACTCCAGGTATTTGCGCACGCGATACCGTTGTGGCATGCGCGAAGGATCCGTTCCCGGCGGAAAGCGCGTCAGGAAGTACGTCCGCGAGCCGAGCGACTCCACCTTGTCCTGCACAAACTTGTTCAGCCCCTGAATGATCGCCGCCATGGAAATCACCGAAGACACGCCGATGACGATTCCCAGCACGGTCAAGGCCGACCGCACTTTGGACGACCGGAGGGTCTCGATCGCCGCCAGGAAATTTTCGCGCGCCTGCTCGAGGGTCATCAGCGCCATTAGTCGGACCTCAACGCAACCACGGGATCGAGCTTCGCGGCGCGCAGCGCCGGGTAAATCCCGAAGAACAACCCCACTGCCGAACTCATCATCACGCCCATCACCGCCACCGAGGTCCTCACGGACGCCGGAAAAGGAGTGTAAGTCCGCAGCAGGAGCGCCACCAGGAATCCCAGCGCAATGCCGATCACTCCCCCGGCGACGCATTGCATGAAGCTTTCCGTGATGAATTGCTTCAGGATGTCGCGCTGCGTAGCCCCCAGCGCCCGCCGCACGCCAATCTCTCTCTTGCGCAGCGTCACACTCACCAGCATCACGTTCATAATCACGATCCCGCCGATCAGCACCGAAATCGCGCTGACCAGAATGAACACGCCGAAAAACGCCGAGCTGATGCTCTTCCACAGCGCCATGTAGCTGTCCTTCGTGCCAATGAAGAAGTCATTCTCCATATTGGGGCCGAGGTGCCGCCTGGCCCGCAGGATGAGCTGCGCCTGGTCCTGGGCCTTCTCGAAATTCCCCGCGGTGGTCTTTACGTTGATGGTCAGGCTGGTGGTATGGAGCCCCTGAATTTCCAAAAACAACGGCAGCGGAACGATCACGAAGTTGTCTTGGTCCTGTCCGAGCACGCTGCCCACCTTTTCGATGATGCCGATCACTGTGAACTCGTCGTTCCCGACGCGAATGATCTTCCCGATGGGGTCCACCCCGAGAAACAGCCGCTGTACGATGGTATCTCCGATCAAGCACACGCTCGCGCGGTGATCCGCCTCCCAGCTGGTGAAATAACGGCCGTAGCGCACCTCCCGCGTATCAATACTGGCCATGTTGGCGGTTTGCCCGTAGAAGTTCACGTCGGTCGACTCTTTATCCCCGTATCGGGCTTTTGTCGAAGCGCTGGCCGTGGCGCCCACCTCGTCGCAGGCCGTGCATCCTTCCTGGATTGCCCGCACGTCGTCCATTTCGATCTTCCGGTACTTGAGCGACTTGATGATGACGTTGAAGTCGGTCACCGCGAATGGCGTGCGCGCGATCTGGAACACGTTGGTTCCCAAGTTCGCGATTTTGTTCTCCACGTACAGGTTCGCTCCCTCGACGATGGTCATCACCGTGATGAGCGTGGCCACGCCCATCGTCAGCCCCAGCATGGTCAGCGAGGCGCGCAGCTTGTGCGCGTGCAGCGCGCTCAGGCACAGCGCCAGATTGTCGCGAATGGCTAGCATCGGCCTGGGGAAGTTCTTTCCGCTACTTTTATCAGATTCACAAAGGGCCCATTTGGCGACAGGGTTTTCCGGAGGGCAGCGGCCCTCTCCTTGTGGGTACGAAGGAATCATCCCCGGGGTTACCTGCTTTCAAAGCCGGGACGGCGGTTTTACCGTGCTTTACTCGGGAGAACTCTTTCTTCTCGGCAGCGGTTTTTGCTCGGAAATCCCGCGGCGATTTGCAGATCGAGCGATGCGCTAGAAGCAGCGCACATTTTTGATCGACAGCCGGGGAAATTCTGCGCGAGGTTTGACAGGGACGGAAGGAAATCGCCCGGGCGTCGTGACCGCTTGCCGGACCACGATCCTAGCTCCTCATTCTAAAGCACTTACGCAGGACCGAGCGGGCGATCCTGTAGCGTCAATCCCAGACGTTCGCTTAACAAGTCACTCGCCGAACGAGAGAACTCGTTCGGTGAAAACCGGCGATCCCCAAAAAGCAAGGCGCCCCAACCAAGGTCGGAGCGCCTCGCTTGCTTACGGGGGGGGAGAGAAAATTCAGGGCTTCGGTGCTCCCGGCTGCGTCCTCCGGCTGTGCTTGCTGCGATGAACGTTCCCTGACGCCGCGTTCCGCTCTCTGTTGATCTGCTGGTTCTGGCTGGCATCTAGCTTTCCGCCGTTGGCTTTCCGGTCCGCGGCCACTTGCCTATTGATGCGCTGTTGCCTTTCGAGTTTGGCGGTTTCACCGGCGATGAGCTGCCCGCTCTTCACACCGTCGGCAATACCGTCCCGCTGATTCTCTTTGCGCTCGGCGATGGTCGGTTTGGGTTTTTCTGCTGGCGCCGCGGAGGCATCGGTCTCTCGGCCAGGGCCACGCCGCCCACAAGCAGAAACGCGGCAGGCAGGACGCTCCACTTGTTCCCGCTGGATTTCCTATTCCTCTCCTCGTTCGTGTCGCGATTTCTACGCGGACCGGGTCTCACTCCTACCCGATTCTGAGGAGAGAAATGTCGCGCCGCTACCGGCCGAGCCCACAGGTTTCCGCAGGCGAAACCTAATGGCTGGCCAGGTTGGCCTGAAACTTCACCGTGACGGTGAGGTGCATGGGGGTCGGCTGTCCGTCTAGCCGCGCCGGTTCATACTTCCACTGCCGCAGCGCTTCCATGGCGGCGTCGCGCAAGAGCAGCGGGCCCGCGATGACCTTGACATCCAGCACGTGGCCGGACTCGTCGACCAGCGCATCCAGCGTGACATCGCCCGCCACGCGACTGGATCTGGCGATCTGCGGGTAGCTTGGCAGCACCGCGTGAATCAGGCGCGCCGGTTGAACTTCGCCGCCTACAGCCGGCGCTCGGTCGGCCGCGCCGGGCATGGTCGGGCTTGGCAGATTCTGAAGCGGCGCTTCAACGGAAGCCGGTGCCTGGGTTGTCAATGCCGGGGCCTCCACGGCCGAATTGGCACCCGCTAGAGAGGTGGCCGCGTGGGGAGCGATCAAAGTGAAATCGCGTGAACCCTGCTTGGTTGCCAACGTTTTCCCTTCTTCGCTGGGCTCCTGCACCGCCATTACCGAAGTTTCTGACACGGAAGAATCTTGAGCGTGCCCGGACTTATTGGAACGGGCTTCCGTTGAGAACACGATGACCGACCGGTGGTTGTTCGCGTCCACGACCTCGACAAGGAAGGGGCTCCTAGCGCCTGGAGCAGCGCCGGCTTCCGCCCTGCTGGAAGCCCCGTTGTTTTCCGAAGGACGGGAAACATCGGTAGGGTCCGGTCGCTCATTGAACTTGGAGGTAAATCGAATGATTCCCGCAAGCGCGCCCAGAGTCGCCACCAAACCTAGCACGGCGATAACTCCAAAACGCGCGCGGTGCTGCTTCAGTTCCAGGGTTTGTCCGCGCCTTTGCCGTTCGTCGTGGTGCAGCATGCCAGGAACTTCAAAGTCAGCCGGCTCGGAAGCAAAGGCGCCTTTCGATCCCCAGAAACCCCGTCTGTCGGAAGGTACGAACTCGTCGGGAGCAGGCTCGGGCTCGGATCTCGACTCCCACGTCCTCGGATGGGCCACCGGCTCGTCGAGACTCGGGGGCATCGCGGAATCCTCCGGCTCGGGCGCCAAAGTCCTCTTCCCGTGAGAAAGGGCATCAAGTTTTTCTCGCAGTTCGACAGCCGTAGCCTCATCGAGAGTGGGCGGCAGGAAGGAGGGCTCGAGTTGGGGCTCGGGCTCGGCAGGCCAATTCTCGGGAGAGACCGCAGGCTCGTCCAAATCCGGCGGAGCAAACGCGGACTCGGACTTGGCGTCCAAGGGCCATTTCCTGCCGTGCTCTGAAGCGCGCCCCTCAAGCGTCGGCGACGTATAGGTGTCTTCGGGTTCCGCCTCGCCAGACCACTTTCTATGAGAGATCCCAGGCTCATCCGGACTTACCGGCGCGAACGCGACGTCGCGTTCTGGCTCCCGCTCCCGAGGCCATTTCTTGTGGCTAGTCGCAGGCTCATCGATCGTGGGCGGCGCAAGGGAAGGCTCCGGTTCCCAAACCACTTCGATATCGGACCCTGCGTTTGCGGGATCGCTTTCGAAGACCTCCTCACGAGGTTCAAACGGTGCCTTGGCCGGGGATGGCGCGGGCTCGACCGGGGCCTGTGGCGACGCAAGCGCCGCGGCCGTAAAAGGCGCTGCTTTCCGGTCCGCCTTTTTGCTCTTTTTCTTGTTCCATTCCTGTTGCAATTCCCGGCCCGGGGCGGCCGCCTCCTGCGAGGCACCCGAGGAGATCCAATAGCGAATCTGGTCCCGGCTTCTCGGTGAGAGCTCCAGGAATTCCACCCCGGCGGTTCTCTCAAACTCCCGGGTCCACTTCACCCGGCCGGTGGCCTGGATCGAATCGCCGAAAACTTTTCCTTCGTGCCCCTCACTGGGAATGGCCATGCATCCCATGGCCTCGAAGGTAAAGCTAATCGACTGGCGTAGAGCCGGGGGATGCTCGAATTGAAAGCACATGCCTTTTTCGCTCAAGTCGACGAGCTTGCCCCACTGGTCCCCGCCAAAGAACACGAGCACCACCCATTGCAGAGTTGCCCTTCGGCAGGAGCGCCGCTCGTCTTCGTGTTTGTGAATTGCTTCGGCTCGTAACATGTTTGGTACTCCGTCGTCTTGGATCGGCTTGCTTAGGGTGGGCTTAAGGAAAAATTTTTTTGCAATCGGCTGGTCAGGCCGTTTCAGTCGAATCAGCCTCCCGGTTCGGTCTGAGGCGTTTCTTGCAAATCCGGCCAAGCCGCGGGCAGGTCGATCTGGCTGTGGCTCGTCTCATCAAAGAGGACGAATCCCCGCACGGTCGCGAGCGTTTGCCTCACGAATTCCTTAAGCTTTTCGTCGTGGTGGGAGTCGTCCTTGGGCCAGGCGAACTCCTTTGTTATTTCAACGGCCAGGTGTGCGCGCTGTCCCGCAGGCAGGAAGACCGGGTAGCTCAAGTGGATCGCTTGCTCCTGAGTAAGGCTTCCGTCCGACTTTACCCTGCTCATAATCACCACGCCCGAGCCATCAGCGAGCCGGTAATCGAGGTTCGTCAGATTGTCCAAGTCGTAAGAGAGGACGAGCGATGCGTGGGTTTTGTCCACTTCGCGGAGTTGCGCGGCCATGTACACGGCTTTGACGCCGTCACGATTCCAGCCCTGCGCACCCTCTTTCGGTTGGTGCGTCGAAGACGTTCCGGTGAACGCCCAGAGTGTCAATGGAAGTGCCAGTCCAGCCGCGCCCGCCACGACGAGCCACTTTTTCTTGGACACCTACGTTTCTCCATCGTCTACGAAAAATCCGCTGCAAGCGGTGTCGAAAGTCCTGGTGCACTCCGGTTGGGGAAGGCGCACCGTACCTTCAAAAAAGCCTCAACTGGGACGTACCACTGTCCCGAGGGGATGTAGTTGTATCCCCTACAAGTTAAAGGCGGCTGGGGGCTTACCGGGAAGACTATGGCTGGCCTCTGGGCTTGTCAACCTGGCCTGACGGACAGGTTGCCCATTCGGGTACTGGAACCCCCCTCTTTTGCGTAGCATAACCTGGCAGGGGAGAAGGATCTGTGGGAGGCTCGGGAGCTCGCAGCACCTTCGCGCTCGAAGAGCACACGCTCAAGCTATCGGAGGAAGTTTCAAGAGAAACGGAGAAGCTAGCAAACGGACGACTGGAGAAGCAAAAGGGCGGCTACACGAGCCGCCCAAATCCAATTCGCAATGGAATCTTTGCCGTAGTTGGCGCTACTTCTTTTCTTCCGAAGGCGGTTGCGCAGGCGCAGCGGGCGGAGTGGCTTGCGCCGGCGGCGCGGGCGTCTGCGAAGAGCCGGACATGCCTTCCTTGAAGCTGCGGATGCCTTCGCCGAGGCCCTTCATCACTTCAGGAATGCGCCTTCCGCCAAAGAAAATCAAGACAACGGCCAGAACAATCAGCCAATGAAAAATACTGAACTCACCCATGGAACCTCCACGCGCCCCCCGACTGGGTCGGGACGCGCCTTGCCAACCTATCAACCCTAGCGCAGTCTTTCGCGTGCGGCAAGACGGTCCTACGGTTGACCCCTATAGGATAACACGCTCGTCGCCCGCGCGGCGTGTGACCCGCTCGCGGTCCAGATACTCGAGCAAGGGGATGGCGTATTTCCGGGTAATCCCGGTTAGTTCCTTGAAGGCCGGCACCGAAATGCGCTCGCCCTTGGATTTCTTGTATGTCCAGAGCTTTTCTTTCAGTTCGACGAGCGCCTGGCGGTGAAAAATCAAGTCCGGCGAGACGCGCACGAGTTCTCTTTCGCGCAACAGAATCTGCAAAAGCCGCTCCGCGCGTCTGGTTTCAATGGCCAGTTTGGCCAGCACCTCTTTCACGGAAGGAACTTCGAGCCCCGCCGCCAAAAAAGCCGCTGCGATCTGATCCTTGGCCTTTACCTCTTCCGGCTGCAGGGTGATTTCCGAGCCGGCCTTCTTGACCAGTTCGCCGGGCGCATCCAGTTTTTTCTGCGCGATCAGCTCTTCCAGGGCGGCGCGGAAGGTTTCTGCCCGCACGCGCTTTCCGAGGCTCGCGCGCAAGTCCTCCCGCAATATTCCCGGCACGAGCGGGTTTTCTTTTTGAAACTTCTCGACCTTCTCTAAAATCCTGCTGCGAACTTCCGCAAAGAGTTTCTCCGCAACCAACACCAGGGGCTCGGTCGAAACCGCTTTCACACGGCCGGCAGCGGCGAGTTTCTTCGAGACCTCGCGGATTTCGTCATCCATCCAAGCCGTGCGCGCGACAATCTCTTCGTAACCTAAGCCGAGAACCGCGCGTTCCACGAGCGAAGCCAGAATGTCTTCGCGACTGCCGCGTTCGAGGGTTTCGAGGTAGCCGACGCGCCCGGCGTCGCGCAACATCGGCCGACGCGCCAGCGGATCGAGTACCATCCCGCCGCCAATCGTCACGACCGGTGAAAACTGCCGCACGATGAAGCGATCCCCTTGGAGCACCAGAATGTCGTCCTGCAATTTCAGGTTTGCGAAGGCGCTCGAGCCGGGCTGCAATTCTTTCTGTCCGTGAAAAAAAACCTCCGCGATGGTCTCCGCGGTTCCCGCGTGAAAATGCACGCGAGCACCCTGCTTCATTTTCCTTGCCGACCCGAGCAACTCCAGGCGCGCATCGATGCGCCGCGTCTTCCGGAATTTTCCCGGCGTTAGCAGCACCATGCCGCGTTTTAATGCGGTGTGCTCGATGCCCGCCAAATTTACCGCCGTGCGCTGCCCGGGCATGGCGCGTTCCACCGCTTTTCCGCCGGATTGCACACCGCGCACGCGAAGCCGTTCCCCGGCGGGAAGCAATTCCACTTCATCCCCCGCGCCAACGGTCCCGGAGATCAGCGTGCCCGTGACCACGGATCCGAATCCCTTCATCGCGAACGCGCGGTCGATCGGCAAACGAAAATAGCGCGACGCATCTCGCCCGGTGACCCCGGATGCGGCATCGCTCAAAGCCTTCTTCAAATCGTCGAGCCCGTCGCGCGTTTTGGCGCTTACCGCAATCATCCGGACATCTGCCAGAAACGATCCGCGCAAAAATTCTTCGGCTTCCAGCCTTACCAATTCGAGCGTGTCCTTATCGACCAGATCGCTCTTTGTCAGCGCGACTACGCCGCGCGCGACGCCGAGCAGGCGGCAGATGTCGAAGTGTTCGCGCGTCTGCGGCTTGATCGATTCGTCCGCGGCAATGACCAGCAGCAGCACGTCGATTCCCGATGCGCCCGCAAGCATGTTGCTCACAAACCGCTCGTGCCCCGGGACATCCACAAAGCCGAAGCGCACGCCATGCTCTTCGAGGAAAGCAAACCCCAAATCGATGGTGATGCCGCGGCGCTTCTCCTCTTCGAGCCGGTCGGGATGCGTGCCGGTGAGCGCTTCGACCAGCCGAGACTTGCCGTGGTCGATGTGCCCGGCCGTGCCGATGATGACGCTCTTCGATGCTGCCGAGTTCGCTGCCATGGCCATGGTGATCGAGAAGGAAAACTTCCGCCGCTAGGGATGCTACCCGGGGAGAGATTCAGGGGTCAAACGGGGGCTATCGGGCCGAGGCGATTTCGTCCACGATGGACTGCGCCGCGGTGCGCGGATCGCCGGAGGCGAGGATCGGCCGCCCCACCACGAGAAAATCGGCGCCCGCGCGAATGGCTTCCCCGGGCGTGGCCTTGCGTGATTGGTCGTCGGCTGAGGGCTCGACGCCGGAATCCTTCGGGCGCACGCCCGGAGTGACGATGAGGAAACCATCGCCACAGGCCTTTCGAATGGCTTTGGCTTCCTGAACGGAAGCGACCACGCCGTCTACGCCGGATTCTTTGGCAAGCAGCGCGAGCTTAACGACCCGCGACTTCGGCGTGCCGCCGACCCCCACCTCCTTCATGGTTTTCTGGTCCATGCTGGTGAGCACGGTGACGGCTAGCAGCCGCGGCCGGTCCGCGCCCATGGGTACTCCGGCGCTGACGGCCTGCGCCGCGGCTTCCATCATGGCTTTGCCGCCGAGCGCGTGGACATTGAGCAGTTCGACGCCGGACAACCCGGAAGCGGAGAGCACCGCCCCAGCCACGGTGTTGGGAATGTCGTGATACTTCAGGTCGAGGAAGACGCCCGAACCGAGCGCGGCGATTTCCTTGACGGCGGCCGGGCCGGCGGCGGTAAAAAGCTGGTTGCCGATCTTGAACAGGCCCACGAGATCGGCGATCTGCGTAGCAAACTTGACGGCGGAGGATAAGGAGTCAAAGTCGAGCGCGACAATCAGACTGCTGCGGGGATGGGCGTCGAAGGTGGTCTGGGTCATAACCGACCCCGACCTCCTTCGGGGTCAACGCCTTTCCGGCAATTGCATGAGCTCGAGCCGGACCTGGCTCACACCCGCGTGAATCAGATCGAGGTCGCGGGCCACGCGATAGGATACATCAATTTCACGCCCTTCTTGATAAGGCCCGCGGTCGTTGATACGTACAAGTACAAACTTGCCATTGCGAGGATTCACCAGGCGAACCAGTGAACCAAAGGGAAGATTGGGGTGCGCTGCCGTTAGGGCTTCGGTATAGAAGACCTCGCCATTGGCGGTTTTGCGCCCGTTGAAGCCCGGGCCGTACCAACTGGCGTTGCCCGTCCAGGTCTTAATCGGCTTGATGGGTTGACTGAGGTGCGCCACAAGCGGAGCTTCCATCACCGGAGCGATGAGGAACATCAGAAGCACCCACCGGACCGCAGCCCAAATCATGAAGAGTCGATGTCTCATAGTGTGTACTTTGTGCTACGAAACTCTCAAAAAGTGTAGCACAAAAGCCTCGTTATGTCAACCGTCTTCAGCCAGGAGCCTATCCCTTAACTTGTTGATGCTGAATATTTTACCTTCGATAAGCACCTTCGCTAGGGCATCGACCAACCTCTCACTGACCCTCGGGTCAGCAAAGCTGGCCGTCCCAACCTGTACTGCCGACGCGCCTACCGAGAGGTATTCGAGCACGTCTTCGGCCGTCTCGATACCCCCCAGACCTATAATTGGTGACTTGACGGTCTTTTTCGTTTCCCATACGAGCCTCAAAGTGATGGGTTTGATGGCCGGGCCGGAAAGTCCCCCGGTCGAGGACCCGAGCCTCGACCTTCCGGTACGGAAATCCAGTGCCATTGCTGGGTAAGTATTTGCCAGGGTCAAGGCATCGGCCCCGGCTTCCTCCGCCGCCCGGGCAATAAGTCCAATGTCTGTAACGAGGGGAGAGAGCTTCACCCAGAGCGGGCGGTGAGCGGCAGCCTTCCGAGCGGCTCCCACAACCTCTGAAACCATTGCGGGGTCGCTGCCGAACTGCCTACCTCCCCTTTTGACGTTAGGGCAGGAGACGTTCAGCTCATAGCCGGCCAGCCCCTCGGCAGTCTCCAGGACCCGAATCACCTCGACGTAATCGTCCAAGGTGTAGCCGAAGACATTGGCGACGACGACGGTATCAAATTTCTGTAGCAGGGGAAGTTTCTCGGCCACGAAGGCGCGAACCCCCACATTCTGGAGGCCGACGGCATTTAACATTCCCGAAGGGGTAGGGTAAAGGCGGGGCGGGGGCGCGCCCTCGATGGGTTCCCGGGAGAGGCCCTTGGTCACAAAGCCGCCAAGGCGGTTCAAGTTGACCAGGTGGGCGAATTCAAGGCCGTAACCGAAGGTGCCGCTGGCGGCGAGAATAGGATTCCGCAGGCGCAGAGCGCCAATCTGCACGCTTAGATCAACCGTGCGCGCGGAACTCACTTCGCGCAGGATAACACGGGTGCGCCGTTCAGGTCACCTGAGGGGCGGTGTGCGGCTAGTGAGCCGTGGAAGAGGCCGGCGCCCGCTTGACCCTGGCCGGAGGCTGCGATTCCACTAGAGCTTCGGAGAGAATGTGACCCTCCCGGGCCGCGAGCGTGACGCCGCAAAGGGCGGCGAGAGTGGGAGCGATATCGGCGGGAGTGACGGCCTCGAAGTAATCGCCGGGCCGGATGCCATAACCCATGAAAAGCACCGGGACGCGCTGGTCATAGGCGTAGGGAGAACCATGCGTGGTGCCATAGCCGCGTCTCTCGCCGGGTGCGGAAGAATCCCAAGGCCAGTACGGTTGGGGAACAAGGAGGAGGTCACCGCTGCGAGCCGGGAAGAAGCTATTCGCTTGCGCCATTCGCAGGGGACTTTGGGTCGCCGGGCGATCCTCGAGCTCTTCGGCACGATAAACGGCCGCGACGCCAGGAACCGCTCGAATGGCTTTGAGGACGGCATTTTCTGCCGCGGGATCCGATTTCAATTTGACGTAGACGCCCGGAGCAAAGTAAACGTCGGTGGCGGCAATTTCCGAGATGATCGGCTTTGGGAAATGAAACGGCTCGAGAGCCATCTCGATGTGCGCGCGCACCTCGGCGAGATTCAGCCAGCCGGCCTCCCTCCCCGACTTCATCAGATCGTCGGGAATGGGAACGACGCCGTGGTCCGCGCTGAAGGCCACGACGTAGTTGCCCTTGCCGACGGCGCGGTCGAGGTCTGAAAAAAGTGCGCCGAGATCGCGATCGAGCCGCGCAAGAATGTCCTGGATTTCCCAGCTGCGCGGGCCGAAGGCGTGTCCCACATAATCCACGGAAGAAAAACTGACCGCCAGGAAGTCCGTGCCGGCACGCCTTCCCAATCCGAGTTTATCGACAGCCGCCTCGGCGAGCCGGGCAAGGTAAGTGTCGGCATAGGGGCTCGCTTGCCATTGGGAGTAAAAAAGCGCGTCGACCTTGGTGCTGTCTAGCGTTCCGCGGAGCGGGTGCGGGAAAGCTGCGCCGAAGCCCGAGGGGGGAACTGCGCCGATGGCGGTTTGCGCGTAGAGATAAGATGAACTCGGCAGCAGTGGCGCCCAGGTTTTTCCATAATCGCCCGAGACTGGATGGCCCTTCGAATACTCTTCCACAAACGGGGCAACCGGGAACGCGCTCGAAGTTGTCCAGGCGCCAACCGACGGGTCGAACCAGGTGACCGCGTCGGCGCTGCGGCCGCCCATGGTAATCGACGCTCGGGCCTTCAGCGAAAAGGTCACCACCCGGGTGCTCTCGCCCAATTGAAATTTTAATTCCTCGGCGAAGGCGGGCAGCAACATTTTGACCGCGCTGTCGCCGCCGCCGACCGTGGCCCCGGCATATCCGACGTTTTTCACGTTCGGATCGGCCGTGCAGGTCACCCTTTTCTGGAGATCGCGATCCCACCATTCGTTGGAAATCATGCCGTGGGTCGAGGGAAGCGCTCCGGTCGAGATGGTGGTGTGGCCCACGCAGGTTTCCGTGGCGGCATAAGGATAGGCGGCGTTCCGGAACCAAGCGCCTTCGTCGACCAAGCGCTTGAGCCCGCCGGTCCACTGGAAACGGAACTTGTCGACGTAGTCGGCGCGCATTTGATCGACCACCAGCAGCACGACCAACTTAGGTTTTGCCGACGGCTCGATCGGGCGCGAGGCCGGTCGGCCATGCTGCGCGCCCGCGGGCGGGGCGAGCGTGCCGAGGAGCGCAAGCAGCAGAGCGGTCGCCTTCCTGTGCTTCGAAGAATTTGTGGTGCGCGCCATGGACGATTCTGCCTCCCAAAACAGCGAGGCGAAGTCTATCACGGCGAGGTTCGAGCCGCGTTTCCGATGCGGATTGACCGCGCGACGGCCACCAATGATACGATTACCCGACCCATGCGCATTGTCGAAAAAGCACAATTGATGTCGGCGGAGGAAATCGACCGCACGCTCAAGCGTCTGGCGCACGAGATTGTGGAGAAAAGCGGGGGAACCCAACAGCTCGCGCTGATTGGCATCGTGCGTCGCGGTGTTCCGCTGGCCGAGCGAATCGCTCAGGCCATGCGCGGGATGGGCGGCTTGGACGTGCCGGTGGGAATCCTGGACATCACGCTGTACCGCGACGACCTTTCGAAAGTGGCCCCCCAAGCGGTGCTGCGCTCTTCGGATATCCCGTTTGGCGTCGACAACATGGACCTGGTCCTGATCGACGACGTTCTGTATACCGGTCGGACGATTCGCGCCGCGATGAACGGGATTTTTGACTTGGGCCGCCCAAAACGCGTGAGGCTATGCGTGCTCATCGACCGCGGACACCGAGAAATGCCCATCGAAGCGCAGTACATCGGGCGGCAGGTGCAGACTGCCGACACGGAAATTATCGAAGTGCGCTTGCGGGAGATTGACAAGGAAGAGCGCGTGGTGCTGGTCGACCGCGTGGAATAACTTTTTGGCATTTTTGGATTCCGGAAAGCCCTGGAGGACAAAACCTTCCAGCCGGCGAGCTAGCCTCTGGCCGGCCGGGAGGGCCGCGCCTCCGGAATGGCAAGTTGTGAAATTTTTCGGCACCCTGCTAGAATCTCCAGTGGGGAAATTGACTTACCGCTTCCGCGATCTGCTCGCTCTCGAACCGCTCACGGCGGACGAACTCGGATTTCTTCTCGACCAAAGCAAACCATTCCAGGAAATCCAAAAGCACCCGCTGAAAAAGCTGGCGACGCTGCGCGGCAAGACCGTGGCGCTGGCGTTTTTCGAAAACTCGACGCGCACGCGCATCAGCTTCGGAACTGCGGCGGCGCGGCTGGGCGCGGACACGATGAATCTGCAGGCCGAGGCGTCGAGTATCAAGAAGGGCGAGACGCTGCTGGACACGGCGTTCAACTTGAACGCTATGAAGCCGGATTGCCTGGTGATGCGGCACTCGGCGTCGGGGGCGGCGGATTACGTGGCGCGGTACCTGGATATTCCGGTGGTGAACGCGGGCGACGGCACGCACGAGCATCCGTCGCAGGGGTTGCTCGACGCGCTTACGATTCGCGACCGGTTGGGCACGATCGAAAACCTGAACGTGACTATTCTCGGCGACCTTCTGCACAGCCGCGTGGCGCGTTCGAACATCCACCTGCTGGGGAAATTCGGCTGCCGGTTCACGTTGTGCGGGCCGTCGATCTGGGTGCCGCGCGAGCTCGAAAAGATCGCGCCCGGCGTGCCCATCCGCTGCGTTTACAAGATCGAGGAGGCTCTCGAGGACGCCCACGTCGTTGTTATGCTGCGCGTGCAGACCGAACGGCTCAACGATCCGCCACTTTCCGCCAACGACTACATTTTGCTGTATCAATTGAATGCGGAACGGCTAAAGCGCGCGCATCGCGACGCGATTGTCTTGCATCCCGGACCGATCAACCGAGGAATCGAGATTACCCCGGAGGTGGCCGACGGGGGGAAGTCGTGCGTGCTCGAGCAGGTTACCAACGGCGTGGCCGTGCGCATGGCCATCCTGTATCTGGTGATCGCGGGCGCCTCGGAGGGCGGCGCGCACCCGGCGCTCGAGGCCAACCCGTCTCGCTCGGAAGAGAGCGGCCATAAGAAAACCAAGGGATCCGCAAATGCTGGTGATTAACAACGGGCGCGTGATCGACCCGGCAACCAATACGGATCGGCCGCGCGACATTCTTATCGACGGCGACAAAATCGCCGAGGTGGCCGAACCGGGACGCCTCGCGACGGTCCCCGGCCGGGAAACGTTTGACGCTCGCGGGCTGATTGTTGCGCCCGGCTTTATTGACCTGCACGCGCACCTGCGCGAGCCGGGGCAGGAATCGTCGGAGACGATCGAGACGGGGACCCGCGCGGCGGCGCGGGGCGGCTTCACGGCAGTGTGCTCCATGCCGAACACCAAGCCGGTGAATGACAATGCCTCGGTGACGCGGTTTGTCTTGGACCGCGCAAAGGCTACGGGAGCTGTGCGCGTGTGGCCGATTGGTGCGGCATCGCTCGGGAGCCAAGGCCAGGCGATTTCCGAGATTGCCGGAATGAAGGAGGCCGGTATCGTGGCGGTTTCCGACGATGGGAAGCCCATCGCGACGGCCAAGCTCGCGAGACAGGTGATGGACTATTGCCGGTCGCTGGATTTGCCGGTGATTGAACATGCCGAAGATGTTTCTCTCGCCGTGGGCGCGGTGATGCGCGAGGGCGTCACGTCGACGCGGCTCGGTCTGCTGGGAATGCCGGCGGCGGCGGAGGCGGTGTGCGTGGCGCGCGATGTGCAGCTCGCGGAATTGACCGGCGCGCGGCTGCATGTCGCTCATCTTTCGGCAAAGGCTTCGCTCGAGCAGGTACGCTCGGCGAAATCGCGCGGGCTGCGGGTCACCTGCGAGGTAACCCCGCACCACTTCACGCTGATCGATGAAGACGTGAGCTACGATTCGCGGTTCAAGATGAATCCGCCGCTAGCCGCCCGCGAGGACCGCGCCGCACTGCTCGAAGGGCTGGCGGATGGGACCGTGGATGCCATTGCGACCGATCATGCGCCGCATGAGCCGGCACTGAAAGACGTGGAGTTCGACCGCGCACCTTTCGGAATTTTGGGCTTCGAAACGGCGCTGGGGCTCGCGCTCGAGCAACTGGTCGACGCAGGGCGGCTTTCGCTCGGGCGCATGATCGAGCTGTTTACCACGGGCCCGGCGCGGATTCTGGGTATCGAGCGCAAGATCGCTCGGGGGCAACCGGCGGACCTGACGATTTTTTCAATCGATCGCGCATGGACTTACCGGGCGGAAGACTCGCCCAGCAAATCGCGAAATTCGCCGTTCGATGGGAAGAAGTTTAGAGGTGGGCCGGTGGCCACGATCGTAGCCGGCCGCGTGGTTTACCGAACGAACTGATTTTCGATCGGTTGGCTTAAGCGAGCCGCGATTCGCGGGGCAGTCGAACCCGAGTCCGTTTTTGCCAAAGGAAGATGGCACGGTCGGCTGGCGCGCCAGCACGAGGACGGGGCAGAGAACTCCCCCCGGGACCCCTTAGGGGTGCGCAAGTGCATTTTCAGTGGGTGGCGGGTTCGGCGGCGGGGTGCAGGCCGTGCTGCGGAACTTCGTGGATGCCGCGCGGCGGCGGCTCGGTGCGCTGGCGGTAAAAATGGTCGAGAGGAATGCGGCCCTTGCCGATGGCGTAGCCCTTTTCGATAGCTTTGGTGACGTAAGTCTTAGCGAGCGCCGCGGCTTCGAAGAGCGAGCGGCCGGAAGCAAGTTGTGCGGTGAGCGCGGAAGAAAAGGCGCAGCCGGTACCGTGCGTGTGTTCGACCTTGACCTTGTCGGCGGCCAGGTGAATCATTTCGCCGGCGTCGAACAGGATGTCCACGGCGCGGTCCAGATGGCCGCCCTTGACAATCACCGCGTGCGCACCCATCTCGACCAGCTTGCGCGCGGCCGATTCCATGTCCGCCAGCTCTTTGATGGTCAACCCCGTCAGGACCTCGGCCTCCGGAATGTTTGGGGTGATGACGCTCACGCGTTTGAGCAATTCCGTCGAGACAAACTTGATTCCGCCCGCATCGAGAAGCTCGGCGCCGGACGAGGATTTGAAAACTGGGTCTAGTACGACGTGAGCGAATTTGTGCTCGTCGAGGAATTCTGCCGCGGCGGCGGCGTTGGCGCGGTTTCCGAGCATGCCGATCTTCACGGCGGCGATGTCGCAATCCCTGGCCAGCGCCTCGAGCTGGGCGCGCAGCTCCGCGCTTGGCGTGTCGTGGACGGCTTCGACTTCCTGGGTGTTCTGCACCGTCAGCGAGGTGATCGCGGCAATTCCGTAACAGCCCAGCGCGGCAAAGGTTTTCAAGTCTGCGGCCGTACCCGCACCGCAGGAGGGATCGAATCCTGCGATGGACAGGAGAATCGGCGGAGCGCCGTGGCCGTTGTGCCCGTTGGTCATCGTTCTTTCTTCTTTCCCATCGTACTTCGTTTCATCTTTGCTTCATCCCGGCGGCATCACGCCGGTCTCCCTAACTTAGATTCTCTCGTCGGGCAGAGCGGTTTTCCGCTTTTCGCGAAAATCGTTCGCCTCAAGCGAAAATTGCCGGCTGCGCCCGTCTCCGCGGGAGGATTTTTCTCCTGCGGCTTCGGAACACGCCGGCAAATGCGAATGTACGCGCAGATTTTTTCCAGCGCAAGGAAAAAATTGAAAAATTCTCCGCTCGAGGGTGAGTGTTCGATTCGCGCTCGATCCCTCGCGGTTGGTTTCCGTCTCGGACATCGCGGCAGGAGGGAGAGATGAAACACTCCTGGTCCGAGCCGCTCCTTTTCTTTTGGCCTTGGCCGCAAAGGCGCAGACGAAAGCTGACGAAGACGCGGTCGGGAGGCTCGTGGACACGTGCCACGACGGACACGAATTGGCAAAAAGATCATGGCGGGCGACGACCGGGGACGTTGCTACCGCGGCGAGAACCTGCCTGCGCGGCAGGGCGGCTTCGAGAAATTCCCCGCGCGATTTTCAGCAGGCGCTCCAAGCGATCCGAGCATCAGGCCGCTAGAGACAACCGTGGTCCTGCGGCCGATCAGGCGGTTGCTCCTTGGAGTTATGGCCGATGGGACGGTGCGCCCGCAGAGTACGGCGTGATGACCAGGGTTCGGAAAAAGCGGAACGGCACCTGGCTGCTGGTGGTCGCCCAGACGAGGAATGCGGTACTGGACATACCGCCCTAGCTTGAGGGAAATGACGGCGTCTCACCCGAACTGGCGAGAAGCCCTAATGATCTTTCGAGGGACTGTCGAGGGCAGTCGGTTACGGGAACAGCCCGCGAACCAGTGTCGCTTCGGCGACCCGGCCGACGGCCAGGATCATGGCACCCGCGCGCGGCGGCACGTGATGCTTGCGCATGGTTTCCACCATTTCGTGGAAGGCGCGGACCATGACCTTCTGCAGGCGCAAATTCACCTCGTCGCCGTCCCACATCAGCCCTTCCTGGTTCTGCACCCACTCGAAGTAGCTGACCGTCACGCCGCCGGCGTTGGCAAGAATGTCCGGAAGCACGGTGATGCCGCGGCGGGCGAGAATCTCGTCGGCGTGCGGCGTGGTAGGGCCGTTGGCGGCCTCCGCGATGATGCGGGCCTTGACGGCCTCGGCGTTGTGCAGGGTGATGACGTTTTCAAGCGCCGCGGGAATCAGAATGTCGCACTTCATGGTTAGCAGCTCGTCATTGCTGATGCGGGAGGCGCCGGGCATGCCAACGACCGTGCCGGCGCGCTCTTTGTAGCGCATGGCCTTAATGGGGTCGATGCCGCGGGAGTTGGTAACGCCGCCGCGGGTGTCGCTTAACGCGACGATCCGCGCTTTCTTATCGGCAAACAGGCGGGCGGCGGTGGCGCCGGCGTTGCCAAAACCTTGAATGGCCACGGTCGCGCCGCGCAACGGGATCTTTTTGACCTTGCACGCTTCTTCCACGACATAGAGCAGGCCGCGCGCGGTGGCCTCGCCGCGCCCCTCGGAACCGCCTATCGAAACGGGCTTGCCCGTGACCACGCCATGCGCGGCGTGCCCGATGGTCATGGCATAGGTGTCCATAATCCAGGCCATGGTCTGCGCGTCGGTATAAACGTCGGGTGCGGGAATGTCCTGCGCGGGTCCGATAAGAGGGAGAATCTCGCTGGCGAAGCGCCGCGTCATGCGCTCGAGCTCGCTCTTGGACATGCGCTTCGGGTCACAGATCACTCCGCCTTTGGCGCCGCCAAAGGGCACATTCACCGTGGCGGTCTTCCAGGTCATCCAAGCGGCCAGCGCTTTGACTTCGTCAAGAGTGACGTTGGGATGGTAGCGAATGCCGCCCTTTCCCGGGCCGCGGGAAATGTTGTGCTGTACGCGGTACCCGGTGAAGACTTTTACCTGGCCGTTGTCCATCTTGGTCGGAAGAGAGACTTCCAGAATGCGCTTGGGGGTGCGCAGGATCTGGCGCAAGCCGGGATCGAGCTTCAAAAACTCGGCGGCCATATCGAATTGAATTTGCGCGATGCGAAAGGGGTTCAGGTCTTCGCGCGGAGCAATGCGCGGCACTATCGGCGGCGCGCTTATCTTTGTCGGCGTTGTGGGCTTTGCGACCGTGGCCATCGGCGTCGGTCCTTTCGTCTTGAGTTATTCGCTGGTGCGTCCTACCTGGCCCAGGCTCGATTTGCGATCCTTCCTTATCATGAAGGGGAAGCTCCCTAGCCATTCGCAGCAAACTTCTTGGAACTAACAACATACGCATCGCGGCAAGCGATGGAGCAGAAATGTAACAATTCATCGCCCTCGCGCATGGGAATCGAGAGCGTTTCATCCACGTGCATGCCGCAGACCGGATCGCGGACCAAGCGGCGCGCGGATTTCGGAGGCTGCGAAGAAGCGGTTCCCTTCGCGGCGTGCTCGGGCGATGCGGCCGTCGAACCGAGAAGACGGCGAACTAGCCACACGCTCCAAGAAACCAAGAGCAGCCAAAACAGAAACCGAATGATGCGAGCAAGAAATGTCATGGGCGTCAAAAACAGCGAGTACAAAGCTGGGTACCCCCAAAGTCCCAGTGAAATGAGTGTATGAAAGGCGAAAAGCGCTAGTCAAACGAAAACGCGTCATTTCAAGAAGTTGCAGGGCTCGAAGATGGTCCAAGAAAGCCCTGGTCAAGGCCACGACCACCTTAAGTCTTTATTTTACAGTAGCTTATGCAAGATCGCGGAGGTTTTGGCGGGATATTGACTGAAAGGCACCGCCGGGGGTCGGAGGGGGTTGAAAAGACACTATTTAGCTGCGGGAATGCGGTCAATGCCCATGTACGGGCGGAGCGCCTCAGGGACCAGGATTGAGCCGTCGGCCTGTTGAAAATTCTCGACAATCGCAATCCAGGTGCGCCCCACGGCGAGGCCGGAACCGTTTAGCGTATGCACGAAGTCGCTCTTCCCGCCACCTTTCGGCTTGAAGCGGATCCCCGCGCGACGCGCTTGAAAGGCTTCGCAGTTCGAGCAGGATGAAATCTCGCGGAACTCGTTGCTTGAAGGCAGCCAGACTTCGATGTCATAGGTTTTCGCGGAAGCAAAGCCCATGTCGCCGGTCGAAAGGAGAATCGTGCGGTGGTGTAGCCCCAGCTTTTCGAGGATGGCCTCGGCATTTTTGGTCAGGGCTTCGTGTTCTTCGTAGCTTTTTTCGGGATGCGTGAACTTGAAGAGCTCAACTTTCTGGAATTGATGCTGACGGAGGATGCCGCGCGTGTCTTTGCCGGCGGCTCCCGCCTCGGAGCGGAAGCAAGCGGTCCAGGCGGTGATGTTGACGGGCAGGTTCTCTTCCGGAATGGTCTCATCCCGGTAGAGATTGTGGAGTTCGACCTCGGCCGTGGGTGTTAGCCAGAAGTCTGTGCCTTCCAAACGAAAAAGATCGGCGGCAAATTTGGGCAACTGCGCGGCGCCGGTTAGCGAGGCGCTATTCACCACAAAAGGAGGCAGGATTTCCGTGTAACCGTGCTCCCGGGTATGCACGTCGAGGAAAAAGTTCGCCAGAGCACGCTCCAGGCGGGCTCCCCAACCCTTATAGACGGCGAAGCGCGCTCCGGTGATCTTGGCAGCCGCTTCGAGATCCAGTATTCCCGCGCGTTCGCCCAGCTCCCAATGCGGCTTTGGCTCGAAATCAAACTTCGGCGGAGCGCCCCAGCAGCGCACTTCCTTGTTGTCGGCCGCGCTCGAGCCCACGGGCACGGAAGCATGCGGCACGTTGGGGATACTGAGCAGCAGGTCGCGCTGCTTTCGATCAAGTTCCGCAATACGCGTGTCCAACTCCTTAATCTGCTCGGAAGCCTGCTTCATTTCCGCGATAAGGGCATCAGCGCTCATTTTTTCTTTTTTTAAACGGGCAATTTCGTCGCTGGCTTTATTGCGCTCGGCCTTGCGCCGCTCGTTGAGCGTGATGAGTACGCGCCGCTCCTTGTCGAGCGCGCGGAAGCGATCCAAGTCAAGGGTCATAGATCGCTTCTTGGCCATGTCGGCGAAGAGGTCCAAGTGCTCCCGGAAGTAGCTGAGATCATGCACAGTGGTAAAAGAATACCGTAATCGGCGCCGGGCTTGTAGCGGGGGCTAGACCGCCGTTTGCGAGGAACGCGAGTTACGACCCTCGCGGCAGGCCGCCGGAGAGCGCGGCGGGCTGCCTTCGCTATCGCGGAAGAATGTCATCGAGAGATGCTACTTCCGGCATCCTCGGCGACCTGTGCGGCTCGTCTCCGAATTAGGAAGAGCGTCGAACCTCGCTCATCAACTGCATGACGTTGTCTTCCGAGTCGCGGAAGCCAACCATCCAGAGGTCGTAGGTCGGCATGCGGGCGATAAGCCGCGGCGGCGCTTCGATCTTCACGCCCATGGCGACCAGATGCCGGTGAGCGGCGTCGACATCCGGGACGCGGAAATAGAGAATGGAGCTCGGATGATCCAACTCGGGTGCGCTTGCAGGGCCGAGCATCAGGCGGACCCCGCCGCAGTCGAAGAAAGCCATGCTCTCGGCGGTAAACAGCAGCGGCAAGCCGAGCACGTCGCGGTAGAATGCCGTGGCGCGGGGCAGGTCGTGAGCAATGATGGAAATCTGGCCGAGGCCGTCGATGGCTATAGGATTGGCCGTTCCGGCATTTGCTGCTGTCGCGTTCATGGGCATTGACCTCCGAAGATCATTTAGTTAGCATAGCTAACTATATTCGATGACGCTTGTCAAGCAAAAAAGTGAGGGTAGTCCGGAGCTTGCCGCAATTGCGGACAAACTGCATTCCGCAGCGATTCACCTTGTGCGGCGGCTGCGGGTACGCGACCGCGAGAGCGGGATTGGGCCGGCGCAGCTTTCCGCATTGTCGGTACTGGTGTTCGGCGGGCCGAGATCGCTTGGAGAGCTGGCCGATGCCGAGCAGGTTCGTCCCCCTACCATGAGCCGGATCGTTTCGAGCTTGGAACGTGCGCGCTTGGTGAGGCGCGAGGCGACCGAGGACGGCCGGCGCGTGCGGCTGCTGGCCACGGCGAAGGGCACAAAGATCCTTTGGGAAGGACGCCAGCGCCGCGTGGAATCTTTGGCAAATGCGCTAGCGCTGCTCGGTGAAACAGAGAGAGCGAGGCTCGCTGAGCTGGCCGAATTGCTTCCCGAGATTGTTAGGAAAATCTAGAAATGTCCTCCAGGAAGCCAGTACTTCGGTACCGGCGCAGGGTACTTGCGCTGGGAGGAAAAGTACTGGAAAAAATAGGCCCTCCTGCCTATCGACGAAAGATCCGGTGAGATCGAAACTGGAAACGTAGTCGGAAGTGGTTTGGTCCATCGGAGCTAAGAGCTATCTCCAGGAGCCGGTCTGCCGCTCGCGAGGGCGGCGGGACAGCCGGACGGGCCGAGCCTCTTTGAACTACTGTTACCCTCCATCCCCCACGCCCGAGCGGCCGGTGCCCCCACCGGCCGCTCACTTTTTTAGCTTCCAAGTTGATTGTAAGTTATTGGTTAAGCCGACCGAGCAAACGTGCCTCGAGTCTCGAGTCTCGGCGGTTCACTGCAGTTTGCGGGGGGACCGAGATTTTAGAAAATCGTTTGTGTGATCAAAAACGAAAAAGGGGGCCGGTGCAAGCCCCCTTCTTCATAATTGACGCCCCTAAACCGGTAACCGAGTCGAGGATCGGTTCCGGCCACCCCGGGAAGCCAATCTTTGTTAAGTAGTGGAAGAAGGAGCAAGTCAGTTGCCAGGGGTTTTGGGTTTGCCCGGATCTTTGGAAGGTTGCTGAAACGACAGAGGTTAGACAAAAAAGTGACAGGCAAACACGGGTTTCGCCTTGGCGCGAGCCTACAAAATCCCACAGGAACCCGCTCGAGTTCTACATTCTTTGGGAGCGGGGTTACCGGGGTCGGGTTAGGAGGGCAACCGGCACTTCGGAGCTGGCTCGAGCGGTCGGGTTGCCCGGGCAGGCCGGGCAGGTTGCCAGCGGTGAATTTTCCACATTTCCACAGAATGCTCAAGTTCCGGCGAGCGCGCCGAGCGATTGCGCGCGGCGGTAACGCCGCCAGAGGCGCCAAGCCGGAACTCCCAGAAGTGCAAGCCAGAGCAAGACGCTCGGGCCGGACTCCGCGAGAAACAGAACCAGGGCCAAGAGGCTCCCGAACGCATTGCGAAAGCCGATTATGGTAGCGTTGCGAAGCTGGATCAAGACCGAAGGCGCGGGCGTCGTGAGCTGGGCCCGGTATTGTTCGGCGAGTTTCAGGTCGATTCGAGCGAAGTCCACACGGTGCTCCAGGCTTTTTTGTTCCGCTTCCATTTGCTCGATTTCACCCCGGACGCGGGCGATTTCCTGTTCGACGTCAAGAACGTCTTTGACCTTGCCGGTGCGCGTTCGAAGGATGTCCTGGAGGCGAATTTCCGTCTCTCGGTCATTCTTAATGCGGGCGACGAGATCGGAGTGCTGCGCGGTGACCTCTTCGCCGTTCTGGCTTTCCCCTTCGACCCGGCCCAAGGACTTTAGTTCGTGGAGCGCGGCTTCGAGTTGCGGCCGAGGGATGCGCAGGGACGCTTCGAGCGTTCGGGCCGCACCCGGTGGGGTGCTGACGTCGAGGCCGGCGGCGTAGCCGTTGTGGCGAGCCAGGACGGCATCGAGTGAGGCGCGCCCGGCGTCGAAGTCCTTCACCACCATAGAGAGCGAAACCGTGCGAGCGATCAGGGGACCGTTTTGAGCCCAGCCGTTCGAAGGTTTCTCTGTCACCTCTCCGATATCTATTTCATTCGGCTGAGCCTGGGGCACCTGCAACTTGCCTAGGCTTCCCTTGTCGAATTGATCGAGGCTGCCATCAACGGTGTCTCGCTTGCCGGCATAGATTGGGACCTGGTGAGCTTCCGCCGAAGGGCGTTCACGCCTCATGGATGGTAGGACCGAAAACGCGAGCACCACAAGGATGACGGAAGCGACGGCCAGTGCCCACGCAAGGCGGCCCCAAGCAGAAAGGCTTCCCGCGATCTGAGAAGGTCTCGTGAAGGAAGCGACAAACGCAGCAGAAGAAAGAGGGTTTTGGACACGAGCAGAAACAGGCGGAGAGGGGACCACCCACTCGGCGAAAGAGCGTGAAGTCGTCCGGAGCGAATCGCGGAGCTGGCGGCAATCGAAGCATTCCTCGATGTGCGAGGAAACCGATTGGCTGCGGTCGGCGGAAAGCTCGCCGTCGAGGAGCGCCATAACTTCTTCGGGAGCGACGGGATGCGTTGTGGTGTTCATGCTCGCCCTTTCTCCACGTTGATTTGCGCGACTGCTGGGGAGGCCGTCGGCGCATCCGGGTAGGCCCTGGCGTCTTTGGGAGCCGAAGCGGAGGGCTCAAGCAATTCGCGGAGGGCCGTGCGGGCACGGAAAAGGCGGGACCTTACCGTGTTCAGCGGAAGCCGCAAGAGATCGGCGATTTCCGCGTAGCTGAGTTGCTCGAATTCGCGAAGCATGACGATTTCGCGGTCGAGAGCATCCAGTTTTTCCACGGCGCGGCGGACCCAAAGCCCGGCTTCGGTCGCATCCTCGGTCGAGGGGTCAGGACGCGAATGGCGATGGCCCAGGAAGGCAGCGCGAAAGGCGGCCTTCCGGCGATGAGCTCGAAGGATTTTGAAGCTAATGGCGTAAAGATAGGTGCGGAACAGGGCGCGAGGCTCATAGCGAGTCGAGGCACGGAGCAGAGCGAAGAAGGTTTCCTGGGCGAGCTCTTCGGCGCTCGCGGGATCAGAGACCCTGCGGCAAAAGAAGCCGTAGACGGGCTGTCTGTAGCGGTCGAAGAGTTCGCTGAAAGCTTCCGAAGAACCTTGCGTGAAAGCAAGCATGAGCCGCTCGTCCGTCAAGCCGGGCCGTTGCGCTTGGGGCTTCTCGGCGGTTAAGTTTGTCGGAGTCGAGGGCGTTTCGCTCATTGCTTTCGCGGTGTCTCCGAGTTTAGAACGAACCCCGGCAATCCCTCTTGCATGGTGCGCTGCCTTGGTGCTCATAACCGGTAATGTCGCGAACGGTTGAAAAGTTCCCGCTTAGGGAGAAAAACAAGAAAAAGACGGCCGCGCGAGCACCTTGGAATCAGGTAAGGAACAGGGGTTTAGGCGCCGATCGAGGAACGGAGGGCGTTAGCCAGGGACTGGCTGAAGCGCTGGACGTCGGCTTCGTGTTCGGCTTCTACCATCACGCGCGCCAGCTGCTCGGTCCCGGAATAGCGAAGAACAATGCGGCCGTTTTCGCCAAGAGCAGACTGCGCTTCCGCGAGCGCGCGGGAGACCTCCGGGAGAGAATCGAGCGGCGGTTTCGAGCGCACCTTCACGTTGACGATTTGTTGCGGATAATCCCGCAGGCCTTCGATGAGCGACGCGATTTTTCCGTTCATGGAGACCAGCGAAGCAATCTTCACGGCAGTGAGCAGTCCGTCGCCGGCAGGGCTGTCGTCGAGAAAGATGATGTGGCCGGACTGCTCGCCGCCGAGCACATTCCCGCTCCGCAACATCTCTTCGAGAACGTAGCGGTCGCCGACGGCAGTGCGAACCAGCGCGATTTTTTCCTGTGCGAGGATGCGCTCGAGCCCGAGGTTGGACATGGAAGTGGCCACGACCCGATCGCCTTTGAGTTGCTTTTGCGATTTCAAGAAACGCGCGGCGGCGAGAAGCACGCCGTCTCCGTTCACCACTTTTCCCGTTTCGCAGACAAACAAGGCGCGGTCGGCGTCGCCGTCAAAAGCCACTCCCAGTCGCGCCTTTTCTGAGACTACCCGTTTCTCGAGCCCTTCGAGGTGAAGCGAGCCGCAGCCCGCGTTGATGTTGCGGCCGTCGGGCGAAACGCTCATCGCGATTACGTCTGCGCCAAGCGAGCGAAACAATTCCGGGCCCAGCTTGTAGGCCGCGCCGTTCGCGCAGTCGAGAACGATGCGAAAGCCGCCGAGGTTGGCCCCGGGAAGCAACTTCGTTCTCAAAAACTCGAGATACTCGGCGTCCAAGGACTCATCCGCCCGGAGGCGGGGCGCATTCTTCGGCGCTGGGTCTCGACGGTGCTCAAAAATGTCCCGCTCGAGCTGCTCCTCGACGGCATCGGGAAACTTCATTCCGGCGTGCGAGAAGAGTTTCACGCCGTTGTCTTCGAACGGATTGTGGGAAGCCGAGATCACCACGCCCGCCTGAAAGTCGTTCTGGCGCACCAGGCAGGCGACGCCGGGTGTGGTTATGACCCCTGCGAAGGCGACGGTTGCCCCGGCTTGCCCCAGCCCGGCGGCAAGAAGCGAAGCGATGTGGGGGCCGGACTCCCGCGTGTCCATGCCCACGAGCACACGCGCCGAGCCGAGTTCGCGCTTGAGGTAATTGCCAAGGGAACGCCCCGTCGCGCAAAGCGTCGAGTCATCAAGCGGCGGAGTGCCGGGGACACCGCGAATGCCATCGGTTCCGAAAAGCTCTTTGGTCATGAAGACAGAGACCGTTTCCTTGAAGGGGCCGCTCGCGGCGGGCAAGGGGTAACCGCCGCAGCCTGCATTCGCGAAGGCAACTTCGCAGTTTAACATAGGCACGCAGACACTTTTCGCCATCCTGAGAGAGACTTGTTTTCCGCAAAGAACCGCGGGCGGACCTTGTAGATCATGCGGGGAGCGCGGCATCGAAAGAATTAAGCAGCCTGATCCGACGGAGTCCTGCGGGAATGTGTTAACTTGTAACACCGGAGACGCTCGTGTCCGCCACCCAGACGCCGCCATCGATCGTTCGCTTCGCGAGCTCCAGCTTCAGCATGCGGGTAATTGCCGCGGCCATCATACTGCTCTTCTTCTACTACGCCGCCGGGGTTGTGATTACCCTTCTCTTCTCCATTCTACTGGCATATTTTCTCGACCCGGCGGTGGAGTTTCTTGAAAGATTCAGGCTCCCACGAACCGCGGGTGCCATGGTGATGGTGCTGATCCTCACCGCGGTCATGGCCGCGGTAGGCTACGGGCTTTGGACGCGCGCAGCGGATTTCTCGGCGGACTGGCCCAGGTACAGCCGCCTTTTGCAAAATGCCGCGACGGCCGTGCAGGGGAGAATCGAAGGAATTGCAGGTCAAGTTTCGCAAATTGCGCCAACCGAAGGGTCCGCCCCCGGGGCCAGTGCAGCCATGGGGCAGGGCGTGATGCGCGCGCTGATCCTGCGAGGCATCGGTTCCCTCTATGCGCTCTTTCTTGAGATTACCTTCATGCCCTTCCTGGTATTTTTCATGCTCGCGGAGAAGCGGCAGGTCTGGCACGGCACGCTGCAACTGTTTCCCGCGTCGCGGCGCACGCCGGTCAAGGAGACCCTGGAAGACGTGCGCGACGTGCTGCGCGACTACCTGGCAGGCATGACGGTGGTGACGCTGCTGGTCATCGCGGCGAGCAGCCTGTTTTTCTGGACGCTTGGCATGGAATTCCCCGTTTTGACCGGGATCGCGTCCGGCTTGCTAAACATGGTCCCGTACATCGGCGTGGTGCTCGCCTGGCTTCCCGCATTCCTGATTGCACTGGCGAAATGGAGCAACGTCAGCCAGTTTGCCTTCATTGCAGCCATGCTGACGACGATTCACCTTCTGGCATTGAATCTCTTGGGGCCAAAACTGGTGGGCCGGCGGGTCCGGCTGAACGCGGTGGCAATTACCATCGCTCTGCTTTTCTGGGGCTGGGTGTGGGGAGGGATGGGCCTGGTGCTTGCAATTCCCATCACCGCGACGCTGCGGGTGGTCTGCGATCACACGGAATCGTGGAAACCGATCGGGCGCTGGCTGAGCGACTGAAGCGTCGGCAATTTTTCCGAGCATTCACGGTCCAGGTGAGGTTCACAAGGATGAGCAAGGGATTGCTAGTGCGCGCAGGCGCCCTGGTTGCCTGTTTTTGTGCGGCGCCGTGTGCCTGGGCGTGGGGCTGCAAGGGCCACCAGACCGTCGCGCTCATCGCGGAAAAACACCTCACGCCGGAAGCGCGGCAGCTGGTCGAGAAACTTCTCGGCGCGAATCCCATTGACCCCACACTCAAACGCTGGTGCGGCAATGCCACGCGAGATCTCCTGGTGGATGCTTCCACGTGGCCGGACGATGTGCGCGGCGAGCGGCGTAATGGCCCTTGGCATTACGTCGACATTCCGAGAGGAAAGCACCAAGGCTCTTTAGAGGAATACTGCGGCGCCGCGGGATGCGTGACGCGGACGATCGAAGAACAACGCACCGTCTTAAAGGACAGATCCGCGGATCCGGCGAAGCGCGCCGAGGCTATCCGTTACCTCATTCACTTTGTCGGCGATATGCACCAGCCGCTGCACGTCATCACGAACGGCGATAACGGGGGAAACTGCGTCCCGGTGAAGTACCTTGACCGCGAACCGCTGCCAAATCCCGAGCACCCCGAGCGCGATGACTACTCGCCGAATCTGCACCAGATTTGGGATACCGAGATGGTCGAGCGGGACATGCAGGTCGCGAGCCCTTACCGCTATGCCGACGAACTCGATGAGAAGTTCCGCGCGGAGAGCGCTGCCTGGGAGGCCGAGGGCATTCATGTCGTGAATTGGGCCTGGGAAGTTCAGACTCGCGCGGAATCCGAGGTTTATGAGGCATTTTCTACGACGATACCCGTCGAGCCGGACGCCAAGCCCAAAAGCTGCTCGGACAACAATCACATCGGGAAGCGCATGCTCGAAAAGCATTTGACTGCCGACGAGGGCTACCAGAGGAGGGCGGCAAAGGCTCTCGAGATGGGCTTGGCCGAGGCGGGCGTGCGACTGGCGATGATCCTCAACGAGGCCGCGAAGACGAATCCTTAGCTGCCGGCGGCTCGGACGAAGCGGGCGAGGATCGCGGCACAGTGCCAAGCGATTTGATGTAACTGACCAGCTGCCAACGCTCGGGCTCGGGCAGTTTCGACCACACGGGCATGCCCTTTCGCACCACACCATTCGTGAGGATCCAGAAAACCGCGCCAGGTTGCGCGTTCTGAATCTCGGGCGCCCGCAGGCTTGGCCCTTTTTTGCCTCCGGTGGCGTCGTCCCCGTGACATTCTCGGCAGCGTTGGGTGAAAAGAATCCGACCGGCACGGGCCGCGTCAGGATCTTTTTCGAGGGGATTCGGTTTGCTGCGGGCTTTTTCCGGCGCTTTGCCGATCTCGGAATAAACCGACTCCCCCTTAGACTCTTGTCGACCGGCGGAAGTGCCGGGCTGCCGTGCTCTCATCGTCGAAACAGAGCCGGCAGCCACGAGAAGCGCGAACACGCAAGGGGCTCCCACGTTCATGGGCGGCCTCGGAAGAGCCTCGAGACCATCGGGCCGAAGCCAGTAATCTCGCGGGATAGGCCCCAGCGGAGCAGGAACCGGTGGCTATTGTCGTTCAGTCCGAAGCCCGGCGAGACGCGGAGCATCCAGCCGGAAGGCAAATTCCAACCAAGAACCGGCGCCAGGTAATGCGAAGTGTCGCCGAAGCCGAAGCGATGGCGGTCGCCTAGGCCGCCGTACATTTCAAGGCCGGCAATGAAATTTTGGCGGCAGAAGGAACACTGTTTCGCGGAGGCCTCGAGCGCGAGGGGGCGGCTGGCGGCGAGGGCGTAGCCAAATTCCCAAGGCGAGTTGGCAAGATTCTTCGCCGCCAATGTGTTTTCCGTGAAGTTCCATCCCTTGTGCACTCCGGAGAGAATGAGTTTTAGTTCCACCTCGTTGCTCATCTCCCGGCGCGCCACGGCATTGGGAGTGAGAAAGTCTGCCTCGACGTCGTGCCCTTCCACTTCTTTCAAGATTTTATCGGCGGCGTTTTTGTGTTCGTATTCGACATACAAAATCGGATTGATGAAGTGTTCGCGCCTGAGCGGCCGGAAGCGGTTCTCCCAGCGGATGCCGGTCAAGACCGTGCTGTCGGAAAAGGTGGTCTGGCCGTCGAGGTAGAACTCCGTAGTCCACCAGGCGGTCGCGCCGTATTCGAACTCCGTCCAGTAGGAGTGAAAGTCGTTGCCTCCCCGCTCGGTGCCAAAAGTCGAGAGATACTCGACTTCCAGGTTCCCCGGTTCCTCCAAGTAGTGGTCATAGGCGACAAAGTAGGGGTTCTCCTGAGCTTCGGTGACTGCCGGGAAACCAAGGATGGCCGAAGAAAGGAGAAAAATGGGCACAAGGACCTTACGAATGAGCACGAAGCAGTCATCTCCTTGCAAATGATTTGCAGCTACCAATATAAGACTAGATTAGTCCGACTTGGGAAGCAAGTGCCGAGTGGAGGGAAAAAGACCTGGCGGTCGAACCAGGGAGGAGCCTATCGAAGGTGCGTTTTGGATCTACTTGATGGATACGTCGGTTCGCGTGGTAAACGATAGCCGCGTCTCGGCAGGAAACTCGATGTCTTTTTTGCCCGTAGCCGCAGCGCCTGCGGTGCCGGCTCCGGCACCCGCGGCGGCCCCGATGGCCGCGCCCTTGCCCCCGCCAGCCAGCGCTCCGATGGCTGCGCCTCCGGCCGCACCGCCGCCGATAAACCCGGCATCTCGCTTGCCCTTGCCCTTCTCCGTGCGGCCGGCGGAGCTGGTCGCGAAGGTATATCTCTGGCCCTTGACCGTCACGGCCGTCAAATGCAGGTACAGTTTCGCCGGCGTCGACAGCCGCCCGGAAGCCTGTACGCCGCTGACGGAGAGTTTTGCCGCGGAGCCTTTGGGAATCAGCACCTTGCCGCCTACCGTCACATTCTTGGCTACCGTGGCGGAAACCGGCTGACCCACTTTTGCGACCTTAGAGCTGACGGGCTGGTCGGTTACCACGGATATGACCGTACCTTTTGGAACCGTTCCGGCAGCCTCGGCCAGAGCCCCCAGCAAGAACGCCGCCATGATGGAAATTGCCACTCGAGAAATGCGTAACTTCATCTCCGTCACCTCCGACCTCCAATGGCGCTTTCGGGAGATTCTAGCAGAGGAAAGGGTCAGGGGTGCAGGGAGCAGCGCGCGTCTAGCGCTAAAGATGAAACACCAGTTCGTCGGAGCCCCCTGATTTCGGCTCCACATACAGATTGTCGATCAAACGCGTTTTGCCGATGAACACGGCGAGCAGGACATAGCACGCTCGGTTGACCCGCTCGACCGGCTCGAAGGTCTCCTCATCCACGACTTCGGCATAGTCGACCGCCGCGAGAGGCTCGGAATCGAGTTTGCGGCAGAGTGTTGCTTCGAGCGCAAGCGCGTCCCGGTTCCCGGCCTCGAGTTCCTGCCTGGCGGCTTCTAGCGCACGATATAAAACCGTCGCGGCGCTGCGTTCCTCCGGATTTAAATAGACGTTGCGGGAGGAAAGTGCGAGGCCATCCGGCTCACGAACGATAGGGCAAACCGCAATCTCCGAATCGAGATTCAGGTCGCGCGCCATTTGAGTAATGAGACGCGCCTGTTGCGCATCTTTTCTCCCGAAATAGGCGCGGTGGGGCTGCACGATTTCGAGCAGCTTCATCACCACGGTCGAGACGCCGCGGAAATGCCCGGGGCGCGACCGCCCTTCAAGCTTCTCGCTGAGCCCCTCGACGTGGACATAGGTCGAAAAACCCTGTGGATAAATTTCAGCAGCTTCCGGCGCGAACAGCGCATCAACGCCGGCATGTTGCAATTTTTCGCAATCGCTATCGAAGGTCCGGGGGTATTTTGCGAAATCCTCGTTGGGGCCGAACTGTTTCGGGTTCACGAAAAGGGAGGCGATCACCGGCGAACATTCGCGCTTGGCCCTGGCAATCAGGGAAGCGTGACCTCGATGGAGCGCTCCCATGGTCGGAACGAGCCCGAGAATCGAGCTCTCGGCGCGCGCCTGCCGCGCCTTCTCCTTCATCCACGCAATCGTTCGAACGATTTCCACGAAAAAGGGATGGCCAGACTACGCGCCGGCAGCTTGAGCGCGTTCCCGGTAAAAGTGCATAAGGTCTGTCAGGATCGGCTGAGCGCCGTGTTGCCGCAAAAGCGTGGTCACCTGTCCCCGATGATAGGTGCCGTGATTGACCAGGTGCTGCATCGATTGCCACAGCGGATTCTTGTACACGCCAAATTTCAGCGTTTTATATTCCAATACCCGGTCAAGCTCCGTTTGCGTCAGGCCGCGCACAAATAGGAGCAGCCTGGGCTCAAATTCGATCCAGCGCTCCTGTAAGGTTTTGACGTCTTGGAATTGCGTCGCATCCGGCAGCGAAGCTGGCGAACGGCCCTGGAAACGCTCGAGCCACACCCATTCCCCGCCGTAGATGTGCCCGAGCGTGTCCCGAACCGAGCCGAAGCTTGAACCCATGGGCTTCACGAACTGCTCGGTCGTGAGTTTGGAAACGGCCTCGAGCTGGCGATGATTCGCCCACGCATTGTAGTCATAGAGTATGCGCATCTCTTCCGGCGTCATGAAAACCTCCTCCGATTTAGCGTCATGGTCGGCTCCGGGGAAACGGGGAGCCTGCTGCTTCCCTTTTACCAGTCGCTGTCCATATTCACTGGCGCTTCTTTCTCTTCCTTCGCCACGTGCGGCGTGTGATAGGACTCCGCATCGGAAGGAAATCCCCCGGAACGCACGTCCTCGCAATACTGGCGCGCTGCGCCCGAGATGATTTCTCCCAGGTGCGCGTATTGCCGCGCGAATTTGGGCAGGGGAGTGAACGTCAGTCCCAGGATGTCGTGCAGGACCACGACCTGGCCGTCGCAGTCCGGGCCGGCTCCGATGCCGATGGTGGGAATGCGCAATTCGCGCGTGATCTGCGCTGCCAGCTCACGGGGTACAGCTTCGAGCACCACGGCAAAGGCGCCCGCGGCTTCCACGGCCCGCGCATCGCGAACGAGATGCTCTGCCGCGTCGGGCGTTTTTCCCTGAACGCGGTAACCGCCCAAAGCGTTCAGCGATTGCGGCGTCAAACCGACGTGGCCCATCACCGGGATTTCCGCTTCGGTGAGCCGCGCGATCAGCTCCAAGCGCCGCTCACCGCCCTCGACCTTCACGGCCTCGGCGCCGGCTTCCTTCACAAAGCGTACCGCATTGCGAACGGACTCCGCCGTGTCCGTGTGGTAGCTGCCAAAGGGCATGTCGGCCACCAGCAACGCGCGCCTGGTGCCGCGCCTTACCGCCCGCGTGTGATGCAGC
>DATAIH010000234.1:0-2672 GCA_036262755.1 Candidatus Acidiferrum sp. | reverse complement strand
CCATCGTCTCTCCTCAAACTTAAAAGATTAATTGCGTGGAGCGAAAGAACTGCAACCTTGCCGGTGGTTCGTGATGCTACTTGAACATTCGCAAGATTTTAAGTACAAACGAGACACAAAAGAAAGAAAAATCGCGCATGCCAAGCCGCTTCTTGGCTCATGCTAAACTAAATTTCATGGCCGACAAATTCTCCATCGGACTCGTGCAGATGAAATGCACGAAAAATGCCGAGGAAAATCTCGAGCGCGCCATCGAGAGAATCCATGAGGCGGCGCGTCGGGGCGCGCAAATCATTTGCTTGCATGAGCTGTTCCGCGGCGAATACTTCTGCCGGATAGAGGACGCGGAACGGTTTAATCTCGCGGAGCCGATTCCTGGACCCACTACGGATAAACTCGGGCAGGTTGCCAAGGAAAAGAAAGTCGCGCTGGTCGCCTCGATTTTCGAACGCCGCGCGCCTGGAGTCTATCACAACAGTTGCGCGGTGCTCGATGCTGACGGAAGTTTCCTCGGGAAATACCGCAAGATGCACATTCCCGATGATCCGCTGTATTACGAGAAATTTTATTTCACACCCGGGGATTTAGGCTTTCCGAATTTCGACACTAGGTACGCGCGCATCGGCGTGCAAATCTGCTGGGACCAATGGTATCCCGAAGGCTCACGCCTCACCGCCCTCAGCGGCGCTCAGGTTATTTTTTATCCCACAAGCATCGGCTGGCATCCTCACGAGAAAGCGCAATTCGGCGCCGCGCAACTGGACGCCTGGAAAACGATTCAACGTGGTCACGCCATCGCCAACGGAGTGTACACCGCTGTCGTCAACCGCGTCGGCTTCGAAGGGCATCCAGAGAGCGGCGACCCGGGATTGGAATTCTGGGGAAATTCCTTTGTCGCCGATCCTTTCGGCCAAATGATTTCGGAAGCTTCCAATTGCAAAGAGGAGATTCTCGTCGTCGAATGCGACCCCGCAACAAGCGAAGAAACCCGCCGCAATTGGCCGTTCCTGCGCGATCGCCGGATTGATGCGTATCAGCCCATCTTGAGCCGCTGGCTCGGCGAAAAATAACGTGCTCTTCTCTCGGCACCGGACACTCGCTTACCTCGAGCTTCGAGGGGCCACTCGCCCCTTCATTTTCCTCTGGTGCGATCGCATCTCATGACCACTCCTGTGAATTCAGCCACCCCTAACGCTCTGGGATTTCGCATGCCGGCCGAATGGGAACCTCACGATGCTACATGGCTGGGTTGGCCGCACGAACGGACCGACTGGCCAGGAAAATTCGCGCCGATTCCCTGGGCCTTCGCGGAAATTGTGCGCCATCTATCGAGAATCGAGCGCGTCTTCTTGCTGGTTGAGAATCGCGAGGCGCAAGCGCGGGTGCTTTCCATCCTGCAAAAATCGGACGTCAACCTTCACGCGGTGGATTTCTGCGTTGCGCCCACCGATCGCGGCTGGATGCGCGATTCCGGTCCCATTTGCGTTTGCAACGCGTCAGGAGAAGTCGCGTTCAATAATTTTCTGTTCAGCGGGTGGGCCAAATACTCGAACCACAGGAAAGATGCGGCGGTGGTCGAAAAAGCGAACAAGAAACTGAAGCGCCGCCTCTGGCAGCCGCAACACCGGGGCCATCGCGTCGTTCTTGAAGGCGGTAGCATTGAGGTGAACGGCTGCGGCACGCTGCTCACCACCGAAGAATGCCTGCTGAGCAAGGTCCAGGAGAGAAATCCCCGTTTCACAAAGGAAGATTACGCGGAAGTTTTTCGTCAATACCTTGGCGTGAAAAACGTCCTCTGGCTCAAGAGCGGCATCGCCGGCGATGACACGCACGGACACATAGACGATCTCACTCGCTTTGTGAACCCTTCCACGGTGGTGACCGTCGTCGAGACCGACATCACGGATGCCAACTACGCTCCGCTTCGGGACAATCTCGAACTACTCGAAACCATGAAGGATCAGGACGGCACGCCTTTGCGCGTGGAGACGCTGCCGATGCCCTCCCCCGTTTATTTCGGCGGGCACCGGCTTCCCGCCAGCTATGCAAATTTTTACATCGCCAATAAACTCGTGCTTGTGCCAACCTTTAACGATGCGCGCGATCGCGAAGCTCTGAACACCATGGCCCGTTTATTGCCAGACCGCGAGGTTGTTGGCATTCCATGCCGCGATTTAGTGCTCGGCCTGGGGACCATCCATTGCATGACCCAGCAGCATCCCGCTGGTTGACAGGGACCTGTTCCGCTCCGGAGACCAAGAACGCCTCGAGCCCGGCACTCTCGAGGTATTTGCTCCGCGGTTCTGGTAGACTTGCCTGCTCTTAGCCGTTTGCAAATCCACGCGGAGAATATCGAATGCTCCTTTCGTGCCTTTACGGGTTTTTGGTGAAAACTCAATCGTGGGACATCCGCGCCGTGCTTCCCCACGGCTTTCTCTATTGGGTCCTCGTCGGTCTGGTCGCCGGCTGGCTAGCCGGAAAAATCGCACGGGGGCGCGGGTTTGGCTGCATCGCGGATGTGATTCTTGGGTTGGTGGGCTCCTTCATTGGCGGCTGGGTTTTTGTGAAGCTCGGATTTTTTGGCGGCGGTTTCTGGTATTCTCTCGCGGCCGCGACACTCGGCGCGGTGATCCTCGTCTCCATCGCCCATCTTTTTACGAACGGCCGGGAAC
>DATAIH010000233.1:0-4385 GCA_036262755.1 Candidatus Acidiferrum sp. | reverse complement strand
AGCCAAGCCGTGGCCGCCCCCTGCCAGGAACTGGAACAACGGTTGAAAGAGGAACCGGTTTTGAATGTGGACGAGACGGGCTGGCGGACCAACGGCGATAAGCGCTATCTGTGGTCGTTTGTGGCGGCTCGCTACGTGGTCTACACCGTGGCGGCCACCCGCGGCAGCGAGGTCTTGGTCGACCTGCTGGGGGCCGTGTTCCAGGGAATCCTGTGCAGTGATCGATTCAGCGCCTATTTGAAATATCACCAAGGCAAAGCCCAGTTCTGTTGGGCGCATCTCAAGCGGAATCTGTTGGGGATCCTGGAACTCACGAAAAGCAGCGCTGTAGAACGCTTTTGTCGTGACGCGCTGGCGCAACATGCCCGATTGTTCCGGTTGTGGCACAAGTTCCGCGGGGGCCAAATCGATCGAAGTCAACTGCTGCTGCGATCGATCCCCATCCAAAAACGAATTGTCGAGCTGGCCGAGCGGCACTTACATAGCCCGCACCGCCAGGTCCGCAATCTAGCCACGGCCCTTTTCGTGTACAACGAGCGGCTATTTACGTTCCTGGAGGCAGAGGGCGTGGAGCCGACCAACAATAGTGTCGAGCGGGCGCTCCGCACCGGCGTGATGAGGCGTTCATTGTGCCCCTCCTTCTGAAGTATTGATAAACAATGGGGGTTGGCCGTCGGCATTCCCCCGACACGGGCGATGTAGACGGGCGATCGCAGCAGTCACTGCGTCACTTTGCAGGTCGCTGGCCCGGATTTGGTATGGGGCACCGGGTATGACCTGCTCGGCCTGCAGAATCCGCTCCTTGATCAGCCGCACGATCGCGTGATTCGTCACGCCAATCAGCTTGGCGGCTTCCGACATCGTCAGCCACTCGCCCTCCTTCTCGGCGGAACGATCAACCTGGATGCCATGCTTGCATCGTGCCGCCTGCACACGGTGCGCATTCCAGGTCAGATCCTGTCCCGTGCGCATCCCCATACGATTGAGCGCTGCAGCGATGTCCTGATCGGACCACCGACCAGACATGCTGCGGATGACGGCGAGCGCCTCTTCCGAGGTGCGGCGGCCATGCTCGCCGGTTCGTGGTTTGCGCACCCGCAGTTCGGAGTGCTGCCCTCCTTGCCAGTGAATCGTCAGCACCACTTCACGCGACTGCTTATCCACATCGGCGATGATGTCGACGATCAGAGCTCTCACTAGCTGCTGACGTGCGCGCGTGGTCACACCGGGAGCGTTCCACGCCGCTTCCAGATCTTCGGCAAGTCCCGTGAAGTCGGGAGCCGCGGCATGGTCTGGAGCCGGTGCGCGCATGGCATCAAGTCGCGACTGGCAAGCCTGGACACGTTGCAACGCGCCTTCCCAGTTCTTCTCCAGTTGAGCGGCAATCAATCGGTTCTCCGGGTCGCAGGCGGCATAGCGCCGCTCCGCAAGGGTGGCCTCATAGCGAGCCTGCTGCAGTTCCAGCTCGATCACACGCTGCTGTTCGTTCACCGTTTGCCTATGCATACGCTCGGCCTCCAGGGCTGCTTCGATCGCCATCGGCTGTACGGCGCGCATCACCTCCCGCGCGATGGCCGCGCCCACGCGAGAACCCGCAAAACCCATGCATGGGGCTTCTGCGCCCGTCATGTCGATGCTATAACATCGATAGTGCGTCTGCATCCGTGCACGCCCGCTGTAGGTTGTCTTTAAGCGGCGTCCGCAACGAGCGCATCGGAGTAGACCTGCCAGCAACGCCGGTCCACCCCGCCCCGACTTGACATCGCCGGCTTTGCTATAAGCATTGGCGGCAAGCTGCTTCTGATTCCGTTCAAATTCTTCCCAGTCGATATAGCCCTGGTGGTGATCTTTGATCAATACCTCCCAGTGATCGAAGGGCTTGTCATGGCCATAGCTCCTGCGCGCGTGCCCCTCCTGAACCACAGTCCGCTTCTCGCTCTTGCCGTACCCATAGGCTCCGGCATAGAAAGGATTTTTGAGAACGGAAATCACGTTGCGGTACCGGATCGGCGCCCAGTCGAAGGACGCCAGCGTCCCGCCCTCAGAAGGACGCGGAAAGTGGATCCCGTCTGCGCGCAAGACCAGAAATGCCTGTCGCGCGCTGCCGAGTTCACGGAAGCGCGTAAAGATCAGGCGGATCACTTCCTGCAGGCGTTGGTTCGGATCGAAATCCAGACCCAGCTCACGATGCCAGACATAGCCCACCGGAACGCCAATGCGTAACTCTCCACGCCTGGCCTTGGCGCGAGCTGCATCAAGCATGCGGGAACGCAGGACGCTTAGTTCGAATTCGCTGATATTTCCCTTCATGCCCAAGAGTAATCGGTCATTGGCGCGACACGGATCATAGACCCCATCCTGGTCGATCACCCGGGCATCCACCAAACCGCAAAGCTCCAGCAAATGATGCCAGTCGCGTCCGTTCCTTGCCAGCCGGGACGCGTCCAGGCATAGCACAGCGCCTACTTCTCCCGCGCAAAGCCATGCCACCAGCTTCTCAAAGCCCGGCCTGGCCACCGTTCCCGTGGCGGAACGGCCGAGATCGTCGTCAATGACTTCAATATCACGAAAGCCCAGACGTCTTGCCTCGCCCACCAGATCGTACTGTCGGCGCTGGCTCTCAAGATTCGTCTGAACCTGGGCGTAAGTTGATTGTCGGACGTAGACGACGGCTTTGCGCTTGAGCACCTCAGCGGGCAAAATATCAGCATTGGTCATTGTTGACCTCCTGGGCCGCGCCGGCGGCGGCCAGTATCAGCAGATTGACCAGGCAACTCAATGCTTGCTCTCTCTGCGATACATCCATCCTGGAAAGCTGATCGGAAGGGAACGCCAGGCTGCGCTGACGCGGCACGACCAGCAACACCTGAACGGGCCGGCGAATGATCTTGGACGTTGAACCCATTGCACTCCTCCTGAACGAAAGTAGAACCTTTCGAGGAGTTCCCACGCAAACCGCGTTTCACCAGCAGTTCATGTAGCTCAGACAAAGCGGCTACTGCGACTCGCGGATCACCAAGCTTCATGCTTACGCAGACCACGGGGTCCAGCATCCATGCAGGAACCACCGTGACTACACCAGAGCCGTCGTCCACATGAACCACACACCCGCTGCCGCGTTGTTCACTACCTCGATAGCGAACCTTACGTTCATAGAGCGGATGCCAGCGATAGTGAATCTCTAATTCCTGACCGATATGGGCAGAATGTCTGGGGAATCGTGCAGTGGCGCAAGATCTGCTTCGGCAACCGCAGTGCTGCGGGCGAACGGGCCACGGCTCGCTTGCTGACCGTCGCCGAAACTTGTGATCTCCAACATCGGAACATTCTGGCCTATCTGGCTGGTGCGATTGCCCGCTACCGCCGCCGTCAAACGGCCACCTCACTACTGTCTTGATAACTATCCACGTGAACTCTTACCAATGAAGTTACGACGAGGTTCTGGCCGTGCGATGAGATCACGAACATGCGTCAACCTGATGATCGGTAGTGTGCTGGTTCTGGTATTCACCGCCACGCCTCGGGCTCGCGCCCAAGACTGGAGATCTCGTGGTTCCGAGGTCTGGATCTTCGACCGGCTCGAAAACATCGGTGGGCTGCCAACAACGGTTCTCGGTCATCCGCACGTGATCGACACGCCCTTAGGCAAAGCGGTCGAGTTCAATGGTATCGATGATGCTTTATTCATCGGCGAGCACCCGCTCGCAGGAGCCGAAACATTCACCTTTGAAGCGATCTTCCGGCCCGATCCAGGTGGGGCGCCCGAGCAGCGCTGGTTTCACCTCTCGGAGCAGGACCCCGCAACAGGAAAGGACACCGATACGCGCTTGTTATTCGAGACGCGCCTCATTGGCGATAGCTGGTGCCTGGACGCCTTCGTGAACTCTCCGGCCGGGAGTAAGGCGCTTCTTGATCGCAACCTCCTTCACCCGCTTGGCGCGTGGTATCACGTGGCAATGGTCTACGACGGCACGGAATTCCGCAGCTACGTGAATGGCGCGCTCCAGGGGAAGGCGGTAGTCCACTTTACGCCTGAGGGTAAGGGGCACACTGCGGTAGGTGTTCGAATCAATCGCGTGAACTATTTCAAGGGTGCCGTACCTGAGGCGCGCTTTACCCACAGCGCCCTCAAACCAGAGGAATTCATGACGATTCCGCCGATTTGATGGACGTGTGTAATATCACGCACCGGCAAGAGATTGTGGCGGTCGTGCTGCCATGTTCGGGCCAAACGTTCGGTGAAATCACGGGCGTCGGCAGAGCCCCAACAGTTGCCGTGTTGGTCGGAGCTACGGTCACGGTCGCCCCATATTAGAACACCAGCTTCAGGCTGAACTGCAATTCCCGCATGTCGATCCCGCTGCGTGTACTCCTGATGGTGCCGA
>DATAIH010000232.1:0-24651 GCA_036262755.1 Candidatus Acidiferrum sp. | reverse complement strand
TTGCGAGGTCTGGAATATCGGGCGTGGGCTGTCTGCCGAATGCGAGACCCGCCACCGGGAGCGCGGCGGCGGCGAAGGCTGCAGAAACGCAAAACTCTCTGCGCGTTTGGGACGTCCATGGTTTCCTAGGAATGGGCGAGGCTGTCACCGGAGGTTGCCTTTGATGATTTCACTATGTAAAACAACTGTTTTTTCCGCACGCTGGCCACGCGTGGCGTGAAGGATACGCAACTCGAAAGGGTCGAAGCCAAAACACTTTGACAAAACCAAGGGTTCACATAGTGAAATAGGAGAGCTAGTATATAAAATCGTTGACCTTTGCTAAGCTCGTTTGGTTCGGTGACGCCCGGATTTCACCTGAGGCAGCGGCCAACAGCTCTACGGCACGCACGTCGTTGGTTCTCGCCCTTGCCGGCAAAATCCAGCCTTCCGAATCTCTATGAAAGTCATCCGCTATGAAGATCCCGCCGGAAAGATTCATCATGCCGTCGAGCGGCAAGACACAGGGCCGCTGCGTGTCGAGGGTGACCCGCTTCGTGGATTCCAACTGACCGGCGAAGCGGCCATCGTCGCAAAGATTTTGGCTCCGGTCGTCCCGACCATGATCTGGTGCATCGGGAAAAACTACCGGCGCCACGCGGACGAAGTGGGCATGGGAGTCGACGAATACCCCGAGGTCTTCGCCAAAGGAGCAAACACGGTGCAGGACCCGGGCCAGCCGATTCGCTTTCCGGAGCGCGCTAAAAGCTCCGAAATCGATTACGAAGGTGAGTTGGTGGTGGTGATCGGTAGGGCTTGCAAGGATGTCGCGCGCGAACAAGCGCTCGACTATGTCGCCGGTTACACCTGCGGGAACGACGTCAGCGCGCGCGACTGGCAACTCAAAATACCAGGAAGCCAATGGTGCCGCGGCAAAAGCTTCGACACTTTTGCCCCGCTCGGGCCGTGCCTGGTGACCAGGGATTCCCTCCCGGATCCCGACGGATTACGAATCCAGACGCAGGTAAACGGCCGCACGATGCAGGACGCAAATACGCGCGACATGATTCATGACGTGCCGGCCTTGATCGAGTTTCTCAGCCAAAGCACGACGCTGCTTCCCGGCACCGTAATCTTTACGGGAACGCCGAGCGGCGTTGGCATGGCTCAGAATCCCCCGCTCTGGCTGAAGGATGGCGATGAGGTGAGAGTGACCATCGAAAAGATCGGGACGCTCACGAACCGCGTCTGCGGGTGCATCGCTGAAGCTGGTGTGCGGACAACGGCACGGCGGGCCGACTCGGCCGAGCGTAGATGATTTTTGCGGAACGGAGGAGTTCCCCGCTGACGAGCACGTGGAAACTATCCAACGGCAAGCGGCTGGACGGCAAAGCGGCGGTGGTTACCGGCGCTGCCAGCGGCATAGGCCAGGCCATTGCGCACAGATTTGCGCAGGAAGGCGCACTGGTGTGTCTCGTGGATATTGATGAAGAGCGAACGAAAAGCACGGCGCGTGAGATTGAAAAATGCGGTGGTAAGGCCGCGTCGCATGTTTGCGACGTTGCCAATCAGCGGTCTGTAACAGATCTGTTCCGGCGGCTCGCCAGGGAGAACCCGATTCAAATCCTCGTAAATAGTGCAGGGGTCTCCCACGTCGGGAAGCTCGAGAGCACGTCCGAGGCGGAGTTCGACAGGATTTTTCAGGTAAACGTAAAGGGAATCTACAACTGCATGTATGCGGCGATCGATGCGATGAAAGCCAACGGCGGTGGAGTCATCTTGAATATGGCTTCCATCGCCGCGACCGCCGGCCTCGCCGATCGGTTTGCCTATTCGATGAGCAAGGGCGCCGTCGTTTCAATGACTTTGTCCGTGGCCCGGGATTATTTGCCCCACAAGATCCGATGCAACTGCATTTCACCGGCGCGCGTGCACACGGCGTTCGTCGACGGCTATCTGAAGAAGAATTATCCCGGCCGGGAACAGGAGATGTTCCGAACTCTCTCGCGGTCCCAGCCGATTGGCCGCATGGGGAAACCCGAGGAAGTGGCGGCCCTTGCTTTGTTTCTGTGCTCGGATGAGGCCGCCTTTATTACCGGAACAGACTATCCGATTGACGGTGGTTTTTTTAATCTCCACGGCTGAGGGCGGCATCTGCCTCCCCTCTGCTCGGCCAATTTCTTGCGCTCCGGCGCGAATTTCTCTCCCGTCGCTGTCAGTGCGAATGCCCAAGCTGTGCGGAGATGGCCCGCGCCGCTCTTTTCGTTGCGAGGGCATAGGCATGAATGCGATCGCGGCTCATCCGCGTGATAGGCCCGGAAACGCTGATGGCAGCGGCAACTCTTCCACTCTCATCCAAGATCGGGGCGGCCACGCAGCGCGCGCCCATGTCGGTCTCTTGATCGTCGATGGCGTAGCCTTGTTGCACGACGTGAACGAGCTCTTTCTGCAGCCTTGCCAGACTCGGAATGGTGCGCGGCGTGGCCCGCTTAAAGGTCAGCACCGGCAGCAGCTCTTCGCGGTGCTCGGCGGGAAGAAAAGCGAGCAAAGCTTTGCCTAGAGCGGTGCAGTTGAGCGGACGATGCATCCCCGGCTGCGAAGCCATGCGAAAAGAATGAGGGCTCTCGATCACGTCGAGGTAGAGCACCTCGTGCCCGTCCAGGACGCCGAGATTCACGGTTTCCTTGGTGTCGTTCGAGAGGGTCATGGCCACGGGCCGGCTCACCTTTCGCAACGTGGCATGATAAGCAATCCCGGCGCCCAGCCTTGCCAATTTCGGGCCCACGACGTAGGCGCCGGCATCGTCACGAAGAAGATAGCCTTCGCTTTCCAGGTGAGCCACGAATCGGTAGGCAGTGCTCTTGTTGACCCCAGTCTGCTGCGCGATTTCACGAAGCTGCAACCCCGTAGGAGAAGCGTCGAGCGCCTCCAAAATGCGCAACACTTTTCCCACCACTCCGACTGGCGCGGATTTTGATTCGCGTGCGCGGATCATCCGTTAAGTCCTCCTTCGGTCCAAAGCGGATTGTTTTTTTTTGGGGGGCCCCGCACAAACTGATTCCGGCATTTTACATGAAGAAACGTTCAGTTTTTTAGCATTCAAAACATGGATTTTTAATATTGAATTCGGCAATACAGCCTGCTAAAAGCCCTTTCGTCTTCGCGTTTAACGCGCGAGTCCACGGTTTTGGGGGATCGCAGGTGCGCTCCAGGCAGCGATCGCCTGGGGGCGTAATTTTCAGCAAGGGGGGTGGGCATGCGGATAGCGTCAGAGCCTGTCGTACGGGCCTTGCGCTTTCGATGTCCCCCAGGACGCCACGCTCAGCGCCGACTATGAATTGCCATCCGGGCACGGGAAGGGGTACCTTACGCACGGGCCTCTGGCGTGGGTGTTGGGAATTGGGAAAGCAATTTGTTCTTCATCGGGCGGTCCGGACAGAACTTTTAGGTAACCAATGGGGGCGGCGATCCAGGGGCCCTCTCGGGCGGCGGAGGCATCGGCAGGACTTCGGTCAGTGGCTATGACCGGCCGGACGTGGTGCCCGGGCAGGCTTTGATTCCGTCGAATCAAAGTCATTCTGAATGGTTCAACCCGGCAGCTTTCTGCATCATTCCCTCTTTGCCGGGCCAGACCGCTCCGAAGGGCGCGTTGGCTCCCATGTCTACCACCGCCCTTCCCAATGGGTTTCCCGTTTTTGGAGACTTCGGTGTGAGCGTCTTGAGCGACCAGTTTTCTATGACGTTCATTTCTCTATGGCGAAGAGCTTGCGAATCTCCGAAGGCAAGAGCCTGCAGATTCGCGCCGAGGCCTTCGATGTCTTCAACATGCAGATTCTGGAAACTCGCGGCGCGGAGGTTACCTCAGGCGCACTCGGCGTCATCCACAGCATCTCGAGCACCCCTCGGGAATTGCGGTTCGGGGCAAAGTTTGTTTTCTAAAGGGAACGCCGGACTCATGCTTCTTTGTCGTCCTTATTTTAGGACCAGGAGCACTCGGAGAACGAACTGGCGGCACCTTGGAGCATAAAGCAGATGGACAAAAATCATACTTCTCGGCGGGAATGGATCCGCGATACCAGCTCGGCCGCGGCAGCGGCTGCCTTGTCAGGCCGGATGGCAAGCTTCGCCTCCATCGGCGGTTTTGAGCCTCTGCATGCTCAGACGCAACCCGCGCCGGCAGGCGAAGAAGCCGATCGCTTGCGACGCATGAAGTGGTGGCACGAGGCGCGCTTCGGCATGTTCATTCACTGGGGACTTTACAGCATCCTTGGCCGACACGAGTGGGTGATGGAAAACGAGGGCATCCCCGTCTCGGAATACGCTCCTCTGGCCAAGCAATTCAAGCCGAAGCCGTTTCCCGCGCGCGAGTGGGCCAAGCTCGCACGGGAAACCGGCATGCGCTATTTGGTCATGACCACCAAACATCATGAGGGCTTTTGCCAGTTCGAGACCAAAACCACCGACTATTGCGCGCCAAAGCAAGGACCCGGCCGCGATCTGGTCCGCGAATATGTAGACGCCGCGCGCGGCGAAGGCATGCGCATCGGTTTTTATTATTCGCTGATGGACTGGCATCATCCCGACGGCGCGCGCTGTGCTACCGATGACGCCGCGCGGAAACGCTTCGTCGAGTACATCCACACGCACATCCGAGAGTTAATGACCAACTACGGAAAGATTGACGTGCTCTGGTACGACGTTGCTTGGCCGCTTGAGGCGGTTGGCTGGGAATCCGAGCGCATGAACAAAATGGTGTTCGAGCTGCAGCCGGATATTATCGTCAACAACCGCAACAAGCTGCCCGGAGATTTCTCCACTCCCGAGCAGCAGATTAAAGCCGAGACCGAAGGCCGCGCCTGGGAATCCTGCATGACGCTCAACGACAGTTGGGGGTACCAGCGGGCGGACGATGATTGGAAGAGCCCCCGGCGGGTGATCCAGAATCTGATTGCCTGTTCGCGGGACACGGGCAACTATCTGCTCAATATCGGTCCCCGCGGCGACGGAAGCGTGCCGGAGGATTCCCTCCGCGTGCTGACGGAGGTCGGGCAATGGCTGCGTCGCAATGGCGAGAGCATTTACAACTCCGATCCTTGCCAGCCGCGCCGATCCAATTACGCGAGCTTTACGCGCAAAGGCAATACGCTTTTCATGCACGTGCACTTCTGGCCGGGCGATTATGTGGCGGTAGCTGGGTTGCAAACGCAAGTGAAGTCCGCGCGCTTCCTGGTGTCCGGCGAAAAAATAACCTTTCAGCAGGATCCCTACCGCGTGCGTCTTACCGGATTGCCTGCCGAAGCGCCGGACCATCCGGTCACGACCATAGCCTTGGAGTGCCAGACGGAACCAACCCAAGATACGACTTTTGTCCGCAAGGAAAAGCCGCGCGACGGCGTGTGAAAAACGCTGTGCACGACCGGCAGCCGTCCGCGCCGCCTCAACGCGAGATTTCGGGGTCGCCAGGCATAGGATGGCGCGCCGTGTTGGCGTGCGGCACAAGCTGGCGATACACCGCCCCGGGGATGTGCGAGTTCCAGAGGCCAACCGCTTTCGCGTAGCCCACAATGCCAAAGAACAAGGCCGCCACGCCCACAGCCATGGCCCACGAAGGAATGTGCCGCAGAGCTCTGGAAGGTTCGACTGGTGGCTTGAAGATCTGTGGCAGCGCGACGTGCAACGCGCCTTCGGCCGGGCAAATTGCCACGCACTCGAGGCAGCCTGTGCATTCGGCGGACTTAATGGTGATGAGCAGGTCCACCGGCAGACTGGACGGGCAAACTTTGGCGCATTTGCCGCAGTCGATGCACGGCTCGGACTCGCGCCGAACACGGAGCGGACTCAGCAGCGAAGCAAATCCGAGGAGCGCGCCATAGGGGCACAAGTAGCGGCACCAGAAGTTCTGCACAAAGACGGAAACCAGCACCAGGATGCCGAGCACAATCAAGCCAGCTTCGCCAAGGAAGCGGAAGAAGTTCAGCATTTTCACGCTGGCCACGACGCCGTAGTCGCTCTGCATGAAGCCGGCAATCGCGTCCGCCGACATGGAAGAAATCGCCGAGACGAAAAATGCCAGCAGCAAATATTTCAATCCGCGCAAGGGAATGTCGAGCCAGCGCCAAACCCGGAAGTTGCTTTTGAACAGTTTCTGCCCGAGTAGCCCAAGGTGTTCCGAAATGGTGCCAATCGGGCAGAGCCAGCTGCAAAACGCCTTGCGCAGAAGAAACGACATCGCCAGAAAGGTAATCAGCAGAAACATCGCCGCAGGATGAATCGCCGGAACGTGGCCGGTCACGAGGAGATATTTCAGGTTCATCAAACCAGCGATGGGCAACCAACCCTCGATTCCCGCCGGAGGATCGGCGACGGTTGTAGCCGCGCCGGTTTCCAATCCGCGAACCCAAAAATAGAAGATGCCGCCAAGCCAAACATTGAGAAGGAGGAACACACCCTGGTAGCCACGGCGAACCAGTTGCGAGTAGTCGCGGCCCGCGCGCCGAATTAGCTTTTTCCTTGCAATGACCAGACCCTCGGCGCAGCGCGCCACGCTTGCCCGGTAGGGCCTTGGAGCGCTGGCGTTTGCGAAATCATATCCGTTCGAGGATAGCGCTCGGGCGAACTCCTGTATGTGACCGAGGTCACCGTTCCGTTGGCGTGAAGCGTGGCCGCCTTGAGCTTGCTGAACCCCTTGCGCGTCTTGACGCGTACGCGTGACCACGTCCCCGGAGGGCGCGGTTCATTCGGACCGCCCGGCCCCAGTGCGCCCACCGCGCGTGAACACGACGGACGGTGTGTACCTGCCAAGGAAACGGTAGAATGGCAGGGCCATGGCAAAACTAACATTTTTGGGAGCCGCAGGATCTGTCACGGGATCAAAATATTTGGTGGAGGCGGCGGGCAAGAAGTTATTGGTGGATTGCGGCCTGTTTCAAGGGACGCAGGAGTTGAAAGACCGCAATTGGAAGCCGCTGCCGGTCGAGCCCGCGACGATTGACTATGCGGTGCTGACGCACGCGCACTTGGACCACACCGGCTGGCTGCCGGTGCTGGTGCGGGACGGCTATCGCGGCCCGATTTTTGCGAATCCCGCGACGATCGAGCTGACGGAGATTTTGCTGAAGGACTCGGCGCACCTGCAGGAAGAAGAAACGGAGCACGCCAAGAAGAAAAAATATAGCCGGCACGCCGAGCCACGGTCACTGTACACGCCGGATGACGTTGAGCCTGTCCTGAAACAATTGAAGACCATGCCGCGCAGTGGGAACTTCGACATCAGCCCGGAGTTTCATGTGGCCTCCTTTGACGCAGGACACATTCTCGGTTCATCGAGCCTGGAGCTGACGATCCGCGAGGCTAGCAAGACAATTGTCGTGGTGTTTTCGGGAGACATCGGGCGCTACGGGGAGCCGATTTTGAAAGAACCGACGACACCAGCCTCGAACGCCGACGTGCTGATTTGCGAGTCGACTTATGGCGACCGCGAGCATCAGGACGGCAATCCCGAGGAGTTGCTGGCGCAAATTGTGAATCGCGTTGTGAAGCGGGGAGGGTCTATCGTGATTCCCGCGTTTGCCATCGGGAGGACGCAGACCTTCATGTACTATCTGCGCCGGCTCGAGGACCAGCAGCGGATCCCGCGCATTCCCGTGTACGTGGACAGTCCGATGGCGCTAAGCGCTACCGAGCTGTACATCAAGCACAAAGAAGATCACGACCTGGAGTTTGCTCGTGAGGAAGGCAGTGATGGAAAAGGCGATCCTCTAAACGTGCATGAGTTTCATTTGACGCGTTCGGCGGAGGAATCGAAGGCCATCAACAAGGTGAAGACGCCGTGCATCATCATTAGCGCGAGCGGCATGGTGAGCGGCGGGCGCGTGCTGCATCACATGGTGCAGCGGCTGCCGGACGCAAAGAACGCGGTCATCCTGGCGGGATTCCAGGCGGAAGGAACACGGGGCCGCGCGCTGCAGGAAGGCGCCAAAACGCTGAACATTTTTGGGCAAGCGGTGCCGGTTGGCGCAGAAATTGTAGAGATGGGGCAGTTTTCAGCACACGCCGGAAAAAGCGAACTATTGCGATGGCTGTCGGGGTTTCCATCCCCTCCCAAACAAACCTACCTTACGCACGGCGAGCCGGCAGCGGCCCAGGCGCTCGCGGGGGCGATTCAGCAGAAATTTGAATGGAAAGCAGCTGTTGCGCGGTACCTGGACACGGTTCCGCTTGGAGCGTAGCCGGAAGCGAGAGATCTCTAAGGAACGACGTGCGGCGCGGCGGCGGCCTGAGGTTGACACACAAAAAAACGGCTTACCCGGCAACACGGGTCCCGCTTGGGGAGATGCAAGTGGAGGCTCGAAGGTTGTGAGTGGAATTTTATAGGGTTTCAGGAAACTATTTTTGGGCTGGCATCGTCTATACCAGTAAGACCACTCGCGGGGTAGGAGGCTAACCACCACAGGGCAACCGACCGTCAGCCCCCTACCCCTAATTCGCTGCGTGCCACGAACACTGTATTTTCAATGGCTTATGCGACCCGAACCGTATTGTAACACCCCGTAAGTGTCAGAAAATTTCCCGAATTTTCAGGAAGATGGGACAAAACATGGGACAAGACGGCAAACCCTTTGTCCCATTTCGGGGCCTTTTTGGCTGGTGATGCGTCATTTTATATGTGGTTAATATAAAAACGAGTGCACGAGCGGATTAGCTGGTCAGAAAACCCCGTCATTCGTCGGTTCGATTGCGACCCGTTCCCGTTTTCACCCACCTGTGTATTTGCGGCTATCGAGATACCAAACGTTTGTAGACTCGCAAGGCCACGCTCTCAGGGTGGGACCCGCAACCTGATGTATTCTCGCTTCCCTCTTTTCACTCGGGAATTTCTGTTAAGCTGAAGTGCTTCGCACTTTGGTTGCTGTAACCTCTATGGCCCTTGATTTATCGCTCGATTCGCCACGTTCCCGATTCCTCGCCGCTTTGGTGCTTCCACGCCTGACCGCTCACTCGGCCCGACCAGAGCCGTAGCTGGCCCTCTTCGCTTTTCCCCCTCATCTCTCCCTGTTAGACTAGGAGCAATTGAGGCGCCGATGGCAGACGTGATTACTCGTGCGATTGTCAAACACCCGAACATTCTCGGGGGGGAGCCTGTCTTCCGCGGGACCCGCGTTCCCTTTAAGATTCTCATCGACTACCTGGAAGGCGGTGACACCTTGGATCAATTCCTGGAGCAGTATCCCACCGTCACCCGCGAACTCGCCATCGGGGCCATTGAAGAAGCTAGAGTCAGCCTTGTTTCTCAGCTCCGATGAAGGTGTTGATTGATGAGTGTGCCCCAAAAGCCCTGAAAGCCTTCCTCACAAAGCATGGCCACGAATCTCGGACCGTCCAGGAAGCCGGATGGGCCGGAAAACAAAACGGAGAACTGCTGAAGCTGGCGGAAACTGAGTTTGATGTCTTGGTCACCGTTGACACGAATCTTCGCTACCAGCAAAATTTAAAAGGCCGCAGGATCGCCATAGTGATACTGGATTATTCTTCGAATCGCCTCGAGCACCTCCGGCAGTATTTTCCTGCCTGCGCTCTAGCCATCGACAAGATCCAACCCGGCGAAATCATCCAACTCGGCGGCGCCACGTGAAGCGGGCCGCCCACTGGATTCTCTCAAGATCTGGCTGGCGACAACACATGCCGATCAGTTCCGGATTGCACCACTCGTGTTTCATGACTCCCGGCTCCTTGATGAAAATCTCCCGAAGAAAATTGTCGGACCACCACACAGGTCAGCTAAAAACGGGATGGAATAATGTTTGAAGTCATCGTGCCCATTCAGCCAATGCGCGACTGCCAACGTACAGCGATAGAATTAAGAATGCGATTCCGAGGAGAGAAAACACCAGGCGGGTCGACGGCGAGCTTATCGTGGTAACAATTCTTCCACTACCTCTTCGTCCAGACCAAAAGTAAAGCCGACCTGTCGCCCCTGTGAGAAGAAGATTGAGGGCGATACCAAAACAGAGAAACGTGACTAAGGCTTGTTCGGCAAGCCTGATTGATGGATTGACGCGTGGGAGTCTTACATACTTTGTCGAGTGGAATGAGCGGGTGGGTTCCTCGGGCAGAGAGCTACGATGGGGCTCACCCGATTCTCTACACGTCCCGCGTTCCCTGGGGAAATGAATTACACTGCGCGTAGCTTGCATGGCAGTTGGCTCCGCTATGTGAGTTAGGGCTTGTCGGCTCGTCAAGGAGTCGGCAGGCCCGCAGCTCTGCGTTACTCTCAGGCTCGGGTTGAGTCCCGCATTGCAGGCGGCAGCGTGGACATGGTCTGCGATGGAATGAGCGAGAAACTCTGCCCCTCCAGCGGACCCATGTATGGCGATTGCGTTCTGTGAGGTAGAGCAGCGCGAAGGGAACTGGGTACCCGAACTATGGCAGGGTGGAGGTCAAAGGTCTGAAGAAATCACGAAGGGGCAAGCACCATGACCTGATGGGCAAAATCATGGAGGATTTGCGAAATTCACAACCTGGTTTCGCGGTCCAGATTCCCTTAAATAGTATCGATACTGTTTCCGTCCTGAACTTGCGCTCGGCAATTGTCCGCGCAGCCGCCAAGGAAAATATCAAAGTTTCAAGGATTTTACTGAACGCGAAGAGGGTCCAAACCTGCTTGTTCGGGGTGTCGACTTGGCGTAAAACGCGACCGTGAGGTCTTCATTCTGCCCGCGGAAGGTACGAGCAGGGCCACTTCGCCTTGCGTTAATCGCGCTGGGAATCTCTCTCGCTGTGCTGATTCTGCCCGTCTCACTCATGGCGCAAGATCCTCCGCCGCCCCGCCAATCTGAACCGCCCGCGCCAAGTCCCCCCGCCGCCGCGGATTCGTCACCCGTTTCCGATCCGACGACGACTCCTGCACCTCCGCCAGCGGTCATTCCGGCGCCGACGCAAATTCGCCCGTTCATATACCTGCGTCCAATGAAACAGCCTCCACTTGCCGCGGGATATGCTCCCGTGTTTAACGTCAGCACCGGCTACTCTGTAACCAGCCTCGGGACGCCATCGTCCGGCCGGGTTGTTCTGAGCGGGATTAACGTTAGTTTTTCCGCCGATGCCGGCAAGCGCTTCGGCGCAACGTTGGACCTTGGTTACGCGCAAGCCTCGAACATCTTAAACAGTGGACATCATATGAGCACGCTCAGCTACCTCGTCGGTCCGATAATTTTGTTATCGAACGGCAGCCTGCTGAGCACCTATGCTCACTTGTTGGCCGGCGGCGCTAGGGTCTCGGGACCGCTTCCTGGCGCAAACGGCGGATTAAGTATGGGCCTCGTTCGCTATCCGGCTTGGGTAGCTGGCGGATGCGCTGAATACCGGCTTTCTCGCGCTTTCGGTCTTCGCGTGAACATCGATTACATGCACACTTACTTCTACAACTCCTCGCAAGCGGTCCGCGGCCAAAATAGCCTGCGAGTAGTTAACAGCCTCGTTTACTATCTGGGGGCTCGGTCTCTCAAGCGGCGTCAAGAGTGACAAGACCATGCATCGATTCGATGCAAAGATAAGCGCTCGCGGCCACGGGACGACGACCAAAATGCTGGCAACTGATTTGTTCCTCCGCTATGCGTCGGCGTCAAACACCGCTGCCAGGGACCTCCTCTCCCCTGCAGCTAAGGCGAGCGTGACCGTGAAAACCAACGCGTTCGCGGGAATATACAGATTAAAATCGGCCAAACTGTGCACTAGGATGGCGACGATACCTCCGATACATCCAAGGTAAATGGCGGCAGCAAAGCGATCTTGAGTCTTCCGGTAGCGCTGCACGGCCCTCGCCAAGATCCACAAAATCGAACCAAACACAGCGATGCCCCCCGGCACACCGAGGTCACTCACTAGCTCCAGATAGTCGCAGTGCGCGTGATCCACAAGGTGGGTGAGGAAGGAGGTCTGCACGGAAGTATAAGCGATAGAAAAAGTGCCTAGTCCTGTGCCGACTACGGGACGTTGGCGAATCAACTTGACCGTGTCGTGCCAGATGGACACACGGTTTTGGCCACTCTGGTCGTACTCCCGTCCGAGCGTTTCAAACCGCATAACCACTGGATCAGTGCCCACCCAAATCACTCCTCCAATCACGCCCAGTAAGAGCAGCACGGCGGCCGCGAGGCGAGTCCACTTGGACACCGAGGAAGTTCCCGTGAGGGATAGAACCACAACGATTGAAACGGCCCCGGAAATAATTCCCATGCGCGAGCGCGAAAAAATGAGCGCCGTGAAAATAGCAACGGCCAAAAAAAGAAAAAAGATAAGCGGAAGCAACTCCGGAGCGGACAAGAGGCTGCGTAGTTTCGCTTTCCGTTGATGGGCTACTCTGCGCAAATTGCGCGCCCTCAACAGGGCTAGCGCCACAGTGAATGGCAGCACCATTTCCAAAAAACCCGCAAAATGATTGCGGTTGATATAAGTTCCGGTGGCTTCCTCCAGGTAGTATTTCTTGGCGTAAGCAAAAATGTGCTGCCACCCCGTCAGATACTGCACTAATCCATAAAAAGCCTCGAACGCTCCCAATGCAACGAGAGCATACACGAGCCGCCTCTTTGCGTTTGGGTCCTCGGATACCAGCAGAATTTCATAAAAGGCCGTCAAATAAGTAACCAACAACAACAGGTGGGAGATAGTTTGGTAGGGGGCGATGCTTAGGGTATTGGGCGCATGCCTTCCCAAAGGAACGACTTGCAGCAGTACCCACACAAGCAAGAAGAGTGGGGCAGTCACCGGAAAGCGCACGGCCGCCACCGGTCCGAGCAGACTAACTGCCAGGAGCAAGACGCCTAGCCCCAGAATGATGACTTGTGCGATGAAGAAAAAAGGAGGGGATGTGCCACCAAACGCGAGCACCGCAACCCAGATCGCGATGCTGACACTTACTTCAGCGACTCGAAGCACCAAGGGCCTCACGCCAAACGCGCGTATCACCGCTGTTGCGGCAGAGTACCTTGAGTATCCGGCTCCGGGAAACTGCCCTCCGCGTGCGGTCTCGAGGAAACGCCGTAGGCATTGTAGTCGTAATACCCGCTCGTGTAGAGATCAACCCGGTTCAACGCTACGCCGATCACATTCGCGCCCACGCCACGGATTCCGGACAGCGTTTGTTTCACTTGCTCTCGCGGTATGGTCGCATTCCTCACCACCAACAGCACGCCTCTCACCAGCGTAGCCATAATGCGGCTGTCGGCCAACGCCAGCATGGGCGCCGAATCAAGAATGATGAACTCGTACTGCTCCTGCCCGGAGCGGATCAGGGCGCCCATGTTGCGGGATGAAAGCAGTTCTGACGGATTCGGGGGTATCGGCCCGCAGAGCAGCAGATCAAGGCCCGGCAGCCCCGAGGGACGCACGACGCTGCGCCAATCTTGATGGCCGGTGAGGTAGCTGACCAACCCCAGGTTCTCTCGCATTCCGAACAGTCGGTGCAGCGACGGAGAGCGCAAGTCTGCATCCACAACAAGCACGCGGTGGCCGGCTTGAGCGAGAGCAATCGCCAGATTAGCGGCTATGGTGGTCTTGCCCTCCCCCGGTTGTGTGCTGCTGACGAGCAAGGAGCTGGGAGGATGGTCAGCCGTTGAAAGCAGAATTGCCGTTCTCAGACTACGGAACGCTTCGACGAGCGCCGCATGCTGCGTCCCTGGCGCATCAATGCGATGCCACGCCGCATTGGGCCTGGAGCCGTTGCCGTTTTCCTTGCGAGGTTTCCCGTGTTCCAGTAACTGGGACGCGCCCTGACTGCCGTCCAGTTGTGGCACGGCCGGGATCAGGCCCACGGCCGTCAAACCAAGCAAATGCTTCACGTCGTCGGTACCCTTCACGGTGTCGTCCAACCGCTCTTGAACGAAAGCGATCGAGACACCCAGTCCTAATCCAAGAATTGCGGCCACGCCCAGATTCAGCGGGATTTTCGGTCTGATCGGCTTCGTGGGTGCTTCTGCGGCATCCACGATGCGAATATTGCTTGCCTTCAAACTCGCGGAAACGCTTGCTTCTTTCAACCTTTGCAACAGCCCTTCATACAACTGCTTGTTCGTGTCTACTTCGCGTTTCAGGATGTTGTACTGGACGGCCTGGGCGGCCACTTGATGCATGCGCTTCTGCTCTTCGCGGAGCGCCTCCCGGACCAGGTCTTCTCTTCGCACTGCCGCAAAGTAGTCGTCGTTAATCCTGCCTGTGGCATTCTTGCGCTGCTCCTGGATTGCGCCTGCGACCTCGTCCATCTGGTTCTGAATTTCCTGCACGCGGGGATAGTCCGCGTTAAAGGTTGTAGACAACTTCGCGTGTTCTCGCCGGAGTTCCGCTAAGCGTTCTGTTAAGTCCTGGATCACCTTGTTTTCAAAAATCCCTGGCAAAGACTCATATGCCCCTGCTTCGACTAGCCGATGGAGTGCTTCCTTCTCGTACCGGTCGGCTTCTGCCTTCGTCAGTTCTTCCTGCAACTGCTGAACCTGCTCGTTTTCGATGTTCCGGCTCGGACCCTTATCCGTTTCCAGAAAAACCAGGTCGTTGCGGAGCGCATAGTTTTGGAGTTCTTCTTCCGATTTCTCCAATTTTGCTTTGACCCCCAATAACTGCTGCGAGAGCCAGTCCGCAGCCTTTTGCGTTGCCTCCCATCGCCCTTGCAGGTTTTGCTCGATGTAGTTGTCCGCCAAGCTATTGGCTACGCGGGCCGCCAACTCCGGGTCGCGCGAATCGAATTGAATGGCCACTAGCCGGCTGCGGTTGACAGGATCAACGGTCAACCGGTCTTCAAAGCGTTCGAGGGCTCGTTGATACACCTCTCGGTCCGCGTGACTGGGCCCTGCGGTAAACATTTGTGACGTAGCCGCATTCTTTTTTTTGTGCCAGGACCACCACTTCGGAGCATTGAACTCCTCCACGGCATCCAAGCCGAGCTGGTCGATGACGCGCCGCGCCAAACTCTCACTGCTGAGGATGGTGTACTGCGATCTTAAGTATGCATCGGAGACGCTGTCCACTTCGTAGAGCTCCTGGAGAGTCGGAATGTCTGGGTTCTCTTTCTGTATCTCTAGCAGTACTTGGGCGCGGTACACCGCCTTCTGTTTGAGCGTCGCAACTAAGACCATGGTGAATAAAACGAAGAAGACAATTAGGATCGTCGGCAGGCGCTTCCGTAAGATCCGTACGTAGACATGGAAGTCCGGGGTTTCACGCGGCTCGAGAATCTCGTAAGAGTCTGCGAATTCAAGAATGCGACTCTCGAAAGGCCCCGACAGGCCGTGATTCGAACGAGACCGCCCGTACGCTTCGATTTTGTGCTCTTCGCTCATGCTACCAGTGGAAAATCAAAAGTCCCGTAAGCGTTTGAGCAGCCGCTTCCGCGCCTCTCGAAAACGTACTTTTTGCCGCGCTGTCCGGGACGAACACGATGTCTCGTGGCTCGAGAATGGGATCCGGCGACTTTCCGGACAGGATCTTGCCTAGGTCTATAGGCCTTTCGGTTCGTACGCCGTTCTGTTCGTTCGTCCGGATGATGCGTGCGCTGCGCTTGGCCGCTGTGCGCGTCAGCCCCTCGCTCAGGGCGATCGCTTGCAGAACGGAGAGCTTCACGTTCGCCTTCATCGCGAAACCGCCGGGTTTCTGCACCGCGCCCACCACGTACACGATTCCCGCTCGAGAAACTTTGATGATGTCACCCGGATACACCGCTGGATCGTGTCGGGAATCGGTCGAATCGAGGAGGTCCTTCAGATTCACTTGGACGACTTTCGGAGAAATCGGGTTCGTCGCGTCCGTTGTGCCCGGTCCACCAAACTCCCGCATCGTCTCGAGAGGCGCCGCTTCACCGGGTTTTGGAAAACTGGACCCGGTCCCATTGTTGCGGTCCGCTCCCCGTAGAATGATCACGTCTTCCCCTGCATCGTCGGCCAGGCCCTCCGCCAGAGAGAGAACCTCTAACAATGTCTTCGTGCCGCGAATCTGGAAAATTCCGGGCCTTCGCACGGCGCCGATCACGGAAACCGGGTGGCTCTGCACTTCCCGTATGAACACGCTCACGTGCGGATCTTTCATGTACTTTTGATGAAGCAGGTCTTCAAGAGTCGTTTCGAGTTGGCGAGGTGTCAGCCCGGCCGCTCGAATGGCACCGAGCAGCGGCAAAGAGATTTCGCCGCTCGCAGAAACCCGCACTTCGCGATTCATCTCTTGGGCCTCGAACACGCTAATGTCCAACACGTCCTCGGGGCCGATCGCGTATTCGCCTGGGTTACCGCTGGGCATGTCGTCAGTCGATGCCGATCGCTCTCGCAGAACACGGTTCCAGTCTTTGGTGGACTCAAGATTCGAGGGCGGTTTGAGCGACTGGCGAGGCTTTAATTGTTGGATCTGGGCCGTTTCTTGCTGATGCGCACTGGAGCGCGTTGATGCTGTCGCGGCTTTGAGGTCTGCGTGAAGGCTCACGACTGCGGCCGCAAATACGAAGGAGACGCACAGGCGCGGAACCAAGGGCGTTTGGAAGCACTGCTTCGTAGTTGAATTCGCGGCGCTTTCTATCTTGTGGAACGACGAGACGGCGAATTGAATTTTCGCAGCTGGGCGCGAAGTGTTAGACAATGGCTCGTTCCCACTTGGTTCTTCGAGCCTAGGATTTGTGTGAGGTTTCGTCTATGAGGTGGGAGCTGCAATTGGAATGCGGGTAAAGGCCTGATGACCTGCGCTCCTCGAAATGTTTCAACCGCAAAGCATCAAGCGCAACATAGGTAAGGAATTGCGCGCCATCGATCAGGTAGCGCCGCCACAGTCGCCGAGGTTCCTGCAAAAGTCGGAACAGCCACTCGAAGCCATGCTCACGCATCCATTGTGGAGCTTGCCTCCGCCGACCGGAGAGAATGTCAAACGCTGCGCCAACTCCTACCAGCACGGGGACATTCAATTTGGCGCGGTGTTCGTGCATCCAACGCTCTTGCTTGGGCGCGCCCAAGCCCACCCACAGGACGTCAGGTGCCGCCCGGCAGAGCAAGCGCGCAATCGCTTGATCTTCCTCCGCACTCAGCGGCCGAAAGGGCGGCGAATACACGCCACACACTTCCAGGTATGAGAATCGGCGCTTGAGTGATTCCGCCAGCTGCTCAGGCACGCCTGGCTCACCGCCATAGAAGAAGTGCCGGTAGCCGCGGCCCGCCGTCTTCTCGCAGAACTCCAGCATCAAGTCAGGCCCGTACACGCGGCGCGGCAAATCGCAGCCTTGGCGTCGGCCCAGCCACACGAGCGGCATGCCATCCGCCACAACCAGGTCTGTTGAATTCAGAATCTCCATGAATGCCGGATCGCGTTGCGCTTCGACGATCCCATGCATGCTGGTCGCGGCGATCGTATGGCAGACCGTCTTTGCCAGAATCCATTCCTCCATGTGAGCCACAACATCGGCTAGGTGAAGCGCGTCGGTGCGGACTCCTAGAACCTGGAAGGATGAGTGATGCGTGCCAGTTGGCGCGCGAACAGACGAGTTGGACACAGCTGCTGTCCCCCGGGCGTCTATTGCAAGGGTTGCATCTAAAGGATTTGGGCGTTGCGTAAGCCCTTTAGAATCAGAAGTTAGGTGCGGGCCTGTTAGCGTTGCTTCTGAAGGAATTACTTCGGGGAGGAGAGCTCGGGAAAAGAAGGATAGAGACCGAGGGGTCAACCGAAGGAAGGATTGGTTGAGAGGAAGAGATGTCGATGGATGCGTTTTTTTGATAGCTCCGCGCGCGAGCACTTCTTCATAAACCTCGGACATGCGCTCGGCGCGCCGCTGCCATGTTTGAGTTCGCGCGTAGGCGTGCGCGGCTTCGCCCATCTTGAGTCGTTCCTCCGGGTACAGCGCGAGGCGTCGAATGCCCGCTGCGAGCGCCGCAACTGTTTGGCGCGGGCAAGCGACAGGGACCTTAATCCCAGCTTCCGGTGGAACGAAAGTTCCAACACCTTGGTGATCCAAAGTCAGGATTGGCAGCTTGTGGGCCATAGCTTCCAAAACCTGCGTGCCAAACGAATCTCGGAGGCTTGTGAAGATAAAAGCGTCTGCACTCCGATAGAGTCCGGACATTTCATTCCAAGGGATGCGGCCGAGGAACACGACCCTTTCGTGGAGGCTCAAGCCAGTCGCGTAACGTTCCCACTTCCTTCGCATTTCCCCGTCACCGACAACGAGGAGTCTCGCGTTGATGTCCTTCGTTTCAGCCAGGGCCTCAAGTGCCAAGGGCAAGCACTTCCTTGGTGACAAGCTTCCCACCCAAAGCAACGTAAATGGCCCGCCACCTGGTTTTGCTACCGGACCTGAAACGAAGCTCGACGGGATTCCGGAGTCCAGGAAGAGTCTGACATTGCGGGCCCCGACTCTTGTGAGTACCGCATATGTCTCGCGATTTGTAGCTAGGATCATTGCGCTTGACTTCGCGGTTCTGTGGAGCGACGGGGATAGCGGCAACAGCCGAACGCGAACGTCGCGAACGAATTCGCGGCCCGAAAGATAAGAAATGTAGTGGCGGAATGCGGAGGGAACGCGCTGAGCGCCACCCACCGGCCCCCATACAAACGGAACAGGCAGTTTCCAAAAAAGGGGAGGAGCGTTGATCGTACCGTAGCTGACGTGGTGCACAATGTCGAAACCGATTTGCTTGTGGAGCTCGGCAGCTTTCACAAGCGCCAGCCTCAGCCATTGGAGGTAGTGAACTGCAAGCGCCAGGTTGCTTCCTCGCCCATCCCAGGGGTCTAGAAAACGACGGACGGCTAACCAATGAAATCTGATCTTTGAATTGGGGCAATCGACCAAGGGTGATTCCAGGAATGAGCGGTCAGTCGGGTGGGCGAGAACGCAAATCTCGTGGAAGCGCGAGAGGTGCCAAGCCCAATTCCATGTATGGCTGTTCTCCCCTCCGTTTTGGGGCATGCATACGTAACCGACGATCAGTACTCTCACTGGGTCGTTACCTATTCTGAAAGCGCATTTCGAAGAGGCTTCCTCCGCACAAGCGAGTGAATATGAGCCCTTTCATGGCATGACCTGTGAATCGCCACGATATTTGCAATCGTTGAAGGCGGAGACGTGAGGCGAGTCGCCGTTCCGTTTTGGCCGATGTTCAGGAAGTCGTAGCCAAAGGCCGCCAGGAGATTCCAGGCTCCGTGAGGTTCCAAGCCCAGGCTAAGCGCTCCTTCCGGATGGAACTCGAACATGATCACAGGGTGAGTGGAGAGGATGATCTCCCTTGCCCCGCGCAGAGCCAGCTCTTCAGCGCCCTGTACATCCATCTTGATTACATCGACTCCGAGCGAGGCCCGCGCCAACATACTGTCGAGGGATTCCGTGTCAACTTCCTGTGCATACGCATTTGGATCGAAAGTGCTGTCTTTGGCAAGTGCGTCGGACCCGACAGCGGAATGGTGATAGAGGCGAGCTCTTCCTGCCCTATCAGTGAGTGCTGCAGGGCAAGCCAGGACGTTCTTGAGACCGTTTATGGCGACATTATGTTGGAGCACTGGGAATGCTCGAGAGGATGGTTCGAAGCAAATCACTTGACCTGCGGGACCCACTGTCTTGCTTGCCATCAGTGCATAGATTCCGAAATTAGCGCCGGCGTCGACGAAGACTTTGCCGGGCGAAAGGAATTGCTCCAGATAGGCAAGTTCGGGCTCGTAGTCATCGCGAAGGGTATAAATGAGTTTGGCTACACCTCGCCAGATGGGAGGCAAAAACATCCGGACCGCCCATCGATCGAGGCGTATGGTCGCCGCCTGCCGCAACAGGCATCTGATACGCCAAGAAGCCAAGCGGGCGGAAGTGCGCACCGGGGCCTGTCGAAAGGCTCTCTGGACGCTGAGAAAGCGCCATTTTGCCTCAAGGTTCGGCAGCAAACTTCCCACCATATTCAGACTCCCCTTCCGGACCGGCTAGTTTTTCACGCTGGGTGACTCCGGAGCGTTCGCAAAACATCGCTGCTCGGCTTGGCTGTATGGCTCGATGGCTGCTTGGCGCGTCACGACCCGCCGAACGAATCTGGTCAATCGCAGCAGCCCAACGCTGTTTCGCCAGGCGGTCAAAACTCTGCGCGCGATCGTTTTGATGCGAGTGTGTCCATAGACAAAGTTGAACGAACTCTGGAAGAGCCAACCCGGCAGCATCGGGGACACGCGCCAATACCAGCGGAGAGGATTGGGCAAAAGCGAGAAATACCCAGCCGGGATAGCGCCGTAGACTGATTTGAAATTTCGATCACCGCGGATACGCGCGTAGGCATAATCCATTACCGAGGGAGCTCGTTCCTGCGGCGGCACAAAGAGGGATGCCCCACCAGGGCCAGACGACACCACAAGTCGGCGCCAAAAGCGCCAAATTTCACTCTCATAAAGAACAATGTTTCGAAGGCGTTCTTCGGTGAATCTACTAACCGCTGCCACGTTAACGCCGTGAACGCGATATTCGCTGAGGGGAACGCTTATGGAAACGATTGATGTTATCAGAGGTGCGATCGCCTGAATTGACGTATCGGAATATGCTCTGAGTTCAGCGGGAAGTGGAAAGAGGGTTTGCGCTACAGAACGATGGAGGGATAGACCGGAAGTCGGAGGAAGACCCGGCACGATCCTTGGCCCATTGCGGTCCGGAAACCCTCCGCGCCAACCCGAGGGAAGTTCGTACAGCGAAGGAATCTGTGCTAACGGTCTCCTACTGTGATCCACCAGCAACATCCTGTTGGCCACGAATCCTGAGCCGGGAGCGGCAATGAGGGCGCCGACGACAAGGCCGAGTTTGTTGGGAAGGAACACATCGTCTGCGTCGAGCAGGCAAATAATCTCTCCGGTACACTCTCGAAAGGCGGAGTTCAGGGCGTGCGACTGTCCTCCATTTGGCTGCCGGACGACCTTTATGCGAGAGTCCATCGCCTGATAGCGCTGGAGTATCGATGGGGAATCGTCGGTTGAACCGTCGTCGCAGATGATTAATTCCAGGTTGGAATAGGTCTGACCCAATACGCTTTCGATCGCTTCGATCAAGTACTGCCCGTAGTTATAGTTCGATATGAGAACCGAGACCAACGGACGATCTGGCAGTCGCGCCAGTGCCATCGGCTTGCGGGGATTTAGCTCCTGTGCGCGGTGATCAGACGCTTTTGCCTTCGGGCCCATCTCAATGCGGCTCGCGTTGGTGGAATCTCATAGCTCTTTACCTCTCGAGATTTGCGGTTGCGAACGGAGTGCACGAAAGGAACCCGAGAATTGTGTGGCGGGCTGCTTGGGAACTGCGACGATGTTGAAATATGTCGGTTGCGAACCGGGATCGTCGGACTTTGCGCACTCGCCAAGTACGACGAACTCATAGCCGAGGGATTCGAGGAAATCCCTCGCACCCAAAGGGGAGAGCCCGAAACGGGAGGCACAGCCGGGATTGAATTCAAAGATGACTATCGGGTTGTGTGTTGTCAGGCATTTAATCGCACCGCGAAGTACCAGCTCCTCTGCGCCCTCGACGTCAATCTTCATGGCATCCACGCGGGTGATACCGTTCTCCTCAAGGACCTCGTCGAGTGTTTGGGTTTGTACTTCTTCGCCTTCGTCGCCGTAAAGTGGGTCTCTGCCCAGCGAGTTTCCTACAGGGTCCCAACCGTGATAAAGCCATGCTTTCCCCTTCGAGCGAGCCAATGCGAGTTGAAAAGCGCGCACATTCGAAGAGCGGTTTAACGCGATGTTCTGCAGCAGTACGGCAAAGGTTTGAGCCGTCGGCTCGAACGCGAGGACTTTGCCTGTTGCACCTACGAGCTTGCTGGCCACGAGCGTGTAAACGCCAAAGTTCGCGCCTACGTCGACGAAAAGCTTCCCCGGCGAAAGCATTTTTTCCAGGTAAGCGAGTTCGGGTTCATAGTTCTCACGAAAGGCAAATATAAACTTCCCGAAGCCCCGTCGTTGCGCCGGAAAGAACATCCGCACATTCCATCTTGGCAATTCCACGGTTGTTCTAATTCGCAACAAGCATCTCCAACACCAGGCGGCCGACCGGAGCAGCGTGTGGATGGGGGCGCGTTGGAATGCCTCTTGGGTCGAGAGAAAGTGCCACATCTCTCGTAGCTTCTTGAGACGGCCCTTTTTGTGGTCGACGCTCGTGTTCTTCATGCTGGCGCTGCCTTGAACGCGGTCGTGCTGCCCGCCCGGGTGTAGATTTCTAGGAGGAGCTGGTAATTTCGTCGAGCCGTATATTTGGCTTGATATTCTGCGCGCGCGGCTCGGCCCATCGTTTCCATTTCCCCAGGATTCGACCAAGCCCACAGCACTTTGGCTGCCAGGTCCTTCGGATCGCCCGAGTTGAAATGCAGTCCAGTCTTTCGGTCATCGACGAGCTCCATCATCGTGTCTAGCCTGGAAGTGATTACCGGAACGCCGCAAGCAAACGCCTCGATGATCGCGATCCCGAAGGGTTCCTGATATTCGCTCGGGAAAACGAGAAAAGCCGCCCTCTTCATGATGGGATACAGGTGTTCGGGAGCAATCCATCCATGAAAGTAGACGTCTGATAGGTGCCTCTCCTGCTTTATTGCTTCGAAAGCAGCTCGGCTTGGCCCGTCACCTACGATCCGTAGTGGAATGTGGTCGCCAAGGAGGCTCCACGCCTCGAGAAGCGTGGGTATTCCCTTCTCCGGGGCAAGACGACCGATATAAAGGACGTAATCACCGCCCTGTTGCCTCAGGCCGGGGTCGCAAGCGAGGAAATGCGGTTTGAGGAAGATTTTCTCGGACGGCAGCCCAGCAGCAATGAATTTCCGGCGGAAAAATTCGGTGAAAACAATATACGCGTCCACGGCTTGCTGCCAAGTACCGAGCAACCGGTGAAGTGTGAGCATCCCCGCCACGGTGGCCGTATGGAGAGGCGAGTCATGGTAGCAACCGTGAACGATCCCTGGCCATGGCACAACCTTTCCGAGGCAGTCCTGGCATACTTTGCCTTCGCGGTAGAACGTTGCTCCCGGACAGATGAAGCGGGCGTTGTGCAGCGACTGCACAACCGGTACGCGCGCTTCGCGGCAAGCATAGTATGCGGCGGGAGAGATCAGCGGAAACGTGTTGTGAAAATGCGCGACTTGCGGCTTTTCCGCTTGAAGAATGGCTCGCAGTTGATGTTCACTGTCCCAGGCCCACGACGTTCGTATGCCTACGCGGACGTTGGGCAAAATGCTGTCAACAATTTCATTGTTGTGCCGAGTATATTCCACGACTTCGTGTCCGGCAGACCTGAGCATTTCCTGCTCCCTGTGAAAGACCGAGTCTTCGCCTCCGGGATGACGGTAGTAGTTATGGGACATTAATATCTTCATTGGGAACTCAAGGCCTGCTCGGAATGCCCTGCCAGAGTAAGGAAGTCTGAGGTTGAAGATTCAGAGGACCGCGACGCTCGTCTCCAATACGATTCGTACAGTCGCGGAAGAATCGCAACCGCGCACCAAAAACTCATGGCGACGGGACCGGAATCGATCTCATCTGCCATGGCACCAAATAAAAGCGTTGCAATGAACAGCGTTGAAACTGCGAATGAGAATCTGTCCTTCGCGGAAAGGAGCAGACGGGCCGCATATACGGAGAGGCTAATGCAGAGAACTAGAAACGGGACAAAGCTGATGATGCCGCCTCCGGCCAGGACCTCAAGAAACATGGAGTGCGCAGTTCCAAGGCCGGGGTTGTATTCAGGGGCGTAAACCCTCGAGGCGGAGTAATACCCCAAGCCGAACCAGGGGGACTGACGGAATGTCACGTCCGCGAGATAGTGCCACAATCCGGTTCGGTCACTTAACGTGGAAATTGTCTGAGGATCTCGGTATTCGCTGACGTTTGGAAGGCGATGGTAAACGCCTAACAGGAATACGAAGCCGCACAGCAGATATGTAAAGCGAAGCAGAGGCTTTATGTTAGGACGCTTTAAGAGAATGAGCAGAAAGAAAATGAGGATCGCCACGTAGGCGGTCCTCATGAGGGAAAGGCCGAGGAGGACGAGAAACAAAGCGAATAGAGACAGCGGAAGAGCTCTCCAAATCTTCGGGACACTGGTCAGGAGTAGGATCATCGCAAACACGGAGACGATGCCAGTTTGGGCAATGAGTTCCCCGAAGAGACGAGAAGGCTCGGGATTGAAGTCCGATGCTGTCCAGACCATGTCGGGGGCCAGGAAAGCGCAGAGCGCGATGGCGATACACAGAAGGGTGCTTCCCCAGAGCAGTAATTTCAGGGTCGGGCCGATACCGAAGCGCTCCAGGAAGATCTGCGTGAACAGCATGGACACCGACATCTGGTAGACCTTGAAGGCGGTGAGCGCGGGAGCGTCCGATACCGTAATGGAGACCGCCAGGCCGCAAATCATGGCGAAACCAAGGATCTGCGGCCAGCGGATCCGCAAAAGAGGGCGTTTAGCATGAAACCTCATTCCGATTTGACACAGAACCCAGAGGCCGGCAAACGCCCAAACGACGATGTGGAGGAGCACGACCCAATCGACGTCACCGCGGAGGGAAGCTTCTGCTTCGCGAATGCGCAGTCGCGGAGGACCAGACAATATCAACAAAAAGACCGTCGCCGCGGTGAAGGTTGGACGCTTCCAAAGGAGGAGAGGATTGAACCCGCGGAGGCTGGACCGCGGATTTGCCGCCTCCGACCCGGTCGGGACAC
>DATAIH010000231.1:0-2325 GCA_036262755.1 Candidatus Acidiferrum sp. | reverse complement strand
CTGTGAAGACCGGGCTTTGCGCCACTCTGCGAGCCACTCCTCGCGCGACGCAAAATCGTTCTTTTCCAGAGCGAACTGCTCGCGGAAGAGCTTCCGCGAGCCGAAGCAGATGCCCATCTTCCCGGCATCCCGCTCGCTTTCGAGATTCGCCAGCCGGGCCTTGAGCGTGGCGATCCGACGTCTTTTCTGGTGACGCTTCCACTTGTCAGTAAGCTCCGCGAGCACGTCCTCCGCCCGCTTGATCCGGCGCGTCGCGAACTCGATGAGCCGGTCGCGGACTTTTTTGACCGACGCGATCTTCCCGCGCACCCCTGCCGCGAGCGCGTTGAACTGCCGCGCCGTGATGCCAAATCCACCGATGAACTCCCGCTTGAGCACGCTGAGCGATTCGCCAGCGGAGAGCCGGGCGAAGAGCGATCGCTCCGCCTTGCCGTACAGCGCGGCATACGCATCGAGCAGAGCCGCCTGCTCGATGCTCAGATCAAGCCGCGTCTGATACGTGCGCATCTCATTCATCCTCGATTGCCTCCATCGCCTTCTTCGCCTTGTTCTTGGCAGAGCGTCGCCCGTACCGCCGCGCACAGAAGCTCGTCAGCACCTCGATCATGTCCTGAACGAGATCGTCCTTCATCTCCTTCTCGTCAACGACCACAACCTTCCGGCTCGTCGATTGCAGGGCCGCTTCGATGTACTCCGAGCCGAAACGGGCAAGCCGGTATGTTCAAGGAACGCGGGAAATGCCGAAGTCGTAGCCATCATCAAGGTGCACGCGCATTTCGCTTTATATTCGCCTACGTTATTCCAACTCCCCTTTGTCTGTCAACCTTTGGGAAGGGACTTTGGGAAGGGACTTTGGGAAGGACTTAAGAATGGACTCTAGCTGCTAGAGGACCTAGAAAGAAATATGCTGAAGACTCGCTCAGATGGAGTTCTGGCGGTTGCGTGGAGGGCCTCGTGGAACGTCTTTGAGCGATATTACCAAACCATCGCTCAACCTCAGTTCACGCGACAGGACCTTACTCGAATACTGCAGAAACCGGGCCAGCCTGGGGGTCAAGGCAGCCTAGAAAACCCGTGACCGAAAATACGAATCGACCTCATAAGCCTGCGGCCTTTCGACGATGCGCGGGACTTGCGACTCTTATGCCCGGCGGCTGACGCCGTGCGAATCAGGCAACCCGGCCGATACCCAGAGGTTTTCTGTAGCCCTTATCTCTAGCGTGATGCCGGGCTGAGGCTCGAATTCAAAGTGAAACTCGCCCCACTGGTTCGTCTTGGCGATGCCAATGAATCCCGCATCGCCCTGCATCACGATTGGTACGCCGCCGACCTGGAGCTCCCCCTTGGCAGCGTCCAGCACATGGCCCGTCAGAGTCATGCGTCGCGAATCGCTCCGCTCTTCGAGTGAAAAGTCCGCTACGAGAGTGTCAGATTCATAGCGGAGTTGGCGGCACCCGCGCTCGAGCGACCGAATACCGGCGAAGGAGAGCTCGAGAAAGCTATCAAAGACGAGCGGCGCGCCTCGCGTGACGATCCGGGGAGGAAGGACCCGGCGGAGCAGGGAATCCAAGCAGGGCCACAGTTCTCGCACGAGTGCATCAAGGCGAACTCTCGGAACGGAATAGGCGTCCAGCACTTCGAGCAGTTCCGGGTCGCTTTCCTCCCTTAGGAGAACAATGGAGCGGCCTCGCAGGCTGGGGGCCCGCTTTTGGAACATGGCCACTACACAGGCAGGCGAGCAATCCGCAAAATGCGGGTCCAGGATGGCGGCGTCAGGTTTTTCGTGCTCGAGCACCCGAAGCGCGTCTTTGCGGGCCGAGGCGACCAGGCACTGGTAACCCATGCTCCGAAGCAAGACGCGGACGTTGTCCCGCACCAACGGATTGGCACTGAGCATTAATACTTTGGGCTGGTCTTGCTGGCTTTCCACCGACACCTACGCTTAGGAACTTGGCATGACCACACCAAGCGCTCGTCCCAGGATATAAAGCACCGAAGGCCGGCAGTCAATGCAGGGAAACCCTCAATCCTTTGTAGGGACAACCACGGATAGACGCTCCGCAACCATGGCGGAGAAGATAGATGTCAGACTTGGAGGGCCATCATGATCGAGGAGATCGCTCCTTCCCTTTGTAGATCGTTCAGCCGATTCTTCCTTCTGACCTCCACCCTGTTCCTGCCTGCGGCTGCTTCCCTTGCGCAACAACCCAGCTCCGCGCCCGAGTCCCTTTCAGTTCCGGGCGAGGGCGGACACCGCGGCGGACGAATTGTTCTTGCCCTCCGCGCAGAGCCAAAAACGTTGAACCCCCTGACCGCTGTGGACGC
>DATAIH010000230.1:0-5352 GCA_036262755.1 Candidatus Acidiferrum sp. | reverse complement strand
GTCGCCGGAAGAGGCTGCCTACGCTGCGCACCGCGTATTGGGCAACACGCTGATGATCGAAGAAGACGTGCGCGCGGCACGGGGATTTCAGCGGTTAGAAACACTCGTTCAGGATGTGCACTATGGCCTGCGTCAATTGCGGCGCAGCCCGGGCTTCACCGCCGTCGCAGTCCTGACTCTCGCTCTCGGAATCGGCGCAAACACAGCCATCTTCAGCTTGGTCAACGGAGTCCTCTTGCAACCACTCCCCTACCGCAGCCCCGATCGCCTCGCGATGGTGTGGGAAAAAAGCCGCGACGGCTCCGCTCAAAACGTCGGCTACGCCACTTATCTTGATTGGAAAGCTCAGAGCAAGAGTTTCGAGCAACTTGCCATTTACAGTTCCTGGCAGCCCGTGCTGCAAGAGGGTGAGCCCGGACAGCTCAACGGTCTTCGCGTCACCAGCAATTATTTCCGCACGCTCGGCGTCCATCCTGAAATCGGACGCGATTTCCTGCCCGAAGAAGATGTTCCCAACGCCAACAAAGTAGTGATGCTTAGTCACTCGCTATGGCGGCGCAAATTCAATTCCGACCCCAATGTTGTCGGCAAGACTATCGACATGAATGCGACGCAGTACATCGTGGCTGGCGTTTTACCAGCAAGCTATCAATCTTTGATGAGCCAGGATCCGCGAGGCGGCACGGTGGAAATCTGGCGCGTGCTCGGCTACGACGTTTCGCAAGAGTGGGCCTGCCGCACTTGTCATCATTTGGTCGCGATTGGACGGCTCCGCGACGGTGTCTCCCTCACTCAAGCTAACGCCGAGATGGATACAATTTCCGCGGCCCTGAGCAAAGCCCATCCCAAGGAATATGACGATATCGGCGTGATTCTCACTCCGATTCGCGAGCAACTACTCGGGCCCTCCAGCGCGCCGCTTTACATCCTTCTAGGTGCGGTTTCTTTCGTATTGCTCGTGGCGTGCGCCAATCTTGCCAACCTGCTCCTCGCACGCGCCACCAATCGCGAGCGTGAAGTGGCCGTGCGCACGGCGCTGGGCGCGAAACGCGGCAGGATCATTTGGCAATTGCTCACGGAAAATTGCCTTCTCGGCCTGTTGGGTGCCGCCGCGGGGCTTATCCCCGCTTACTGGACCCCCAAAGTGCTGGCCATTGTCGGTACCGGTGATCTGCCGCGCCTCAATCAAGTACGCCTCGATTGGCGAGTCTTGTTGTTCGCCGTTGGAGTTGCGCTGTTCACCGCCATCGCCGCGGGTCTTGCCCCCGCGTATCGCCTGTCGAAAACTAGCGTCCACGATTTTCTGAAAGAGGGAACACGCAGCAGCGGGAATCTCGCCAGCCGCCGCTTGCGCGGGCTGCTGATCGTCTCCGAAGTTGCGCTTTCCCTAACGCTTCTGATCAGTGCGGGCCTTCTGCTGCGCAGCTTGAGCCGCCTGCTGGTGGTTTCGCCCGGATTCGATCCGATTAACGTGCTGTCCATGCAAACTTCCGTGCTCGGCCAGCGCTTTAGCGACAACAATGTCGTACGCCAATATTTTGCTGGGGCCGTCGAGCGCCTTCGCGCGCTTCCCGGCGCTCAATCCGCTGCTGCTCCGAGTCAGATTCCACTGGCGGGGAACATGGACAAATACGGGTTTCACGCCGAAGGCAAGATTCACGCTAACCCCGAAGAAGACCTCAGCGCCGAACGCTACTGCATTACGCCGGGATTTCTCGAAACCATGCGCATTCCCTTGCTTCGGGGCCGCGACATTTCCCCAGCGGATACGGCTACAGCGCCCCAAGTCCTGCTGATCAGCGAAACCACTGCGCGCCTCATGTGGCCTGGCGAAGATCCGATTGGCAAACGCGTAAAACTGGGCGACGTGAGTAAGCCGTGGTGGACCGTCATCGGCGTCACCGGAGATGTCCGCCACGTTGGCCTCGATGCTGTCCCCGATATGCAGATGTACATCCCACATCAGCAGTGGCCATATAGCGATAGCCAGATGATCTTTGTCATTCGCACTGGTGGCTCTGCCGCGGCGATCTCCTCCGCTGCGCAACACGCGATTCACTCCATCGATCCAACGCAGCCAATTTCGCGTGTTGCCCCACTTGAAAACTATGTGGGACTTTCGCTGCAAGGCCGCAGGTTCGCCTTGATTCTAATCGCCGCCTTTGCGGCGATTGCCTTGGCGCTTTCGATAGTCGGGATTTATGGAGTCACGGCGTACAGCGTTGCTCAGCGCACGCGCGAAATCGGGATTCGTGTTGCCCTCGGCGCCGGGTGCCGTGAACTCCTCGGATTGGTGCTAAGCCAGGGGATGCTCTTGATCATATGCGGCGTGATCGCCGGCGTGCTTTCCTCGTTTGCATTTACGCGATTCTTGGCCAACATGCTGTTCGACGTGCAACCCACTGATCCGCTGACATTTGCGAGTGTGGTGCTGCTGCTAGTTGCGGTGTCCGCTGGTGCATGTTTCATTCCCGCGCGGCGTGCAACGAGAGTCGATCCTATGGTTGCCCTAAGATACGAGTAACCAGCAGAGGAGGGATGAAATGGCCATCTGGCGCAGCTTTGAATCCTGGCTCTCCTGGTTCCCGTGGTATCGCCGCCAGGCACGCGAGGCGGATCTCGCACGCGAGTTGAGCGACCACCTCGACTTAGAAGCCGACGAACAGAGGGCCTCTGGGCTTTCGCCGGAAGAGGCTGCCTACGCTGCGCACCGGGCACTAGGCAACACGCTGAAGATTGAAGAAGACGTGCGCTCAGCGTGGGGATTTCCACGGCTCGAGACGTTCATTCAGGATTTGCACTTTGGTCTGCGAATGCTGCACAAATCGCCTGGCTTCACCGCCGTCGCTGTCCTTACGCTCGCTCTCGGAATCGGCGCAAACACGGCGATTTTCAGCGTTGTTCAGGAAGTGCTGTTGAAGTCCTTACCTTTTCGTGATCCTGCGCGGCTCGTTCGCGTGAGCGAAACCGTCGGCAAAGAAGGCGGCCGCAATCCGGTGGCTTATCCCAATTACCTCGATTGGCGTGCGCAGAACACCCTCTTCAGAGAGATGGCGGCATTCAGCGACTGCGAGATGATCCTGAGCGGGGGCGACCGGTCAGAAAGAGTGTATTGCGAGCAGGCGAGCGACACTTATTTTCCGCTGCTGGGCGTCTCTGCGGTTGTGGGCCGCACGTTCACGCCCGAAGAAAATGCGACGCCGATGAAATATGCCGTAGCACTGATCGGTTACGGGTTGTGGCAAAGGCGCTTCGCTTCCGATCCTCAAGTCGTCGGGAAGATTATCCACCTCAACGATTACAACTACACCATTGTTGGCGTTTTGCCGAAAGGGTTTTTGGGATACTCGGACTCGGCAGAAGTTTGGATTCCGATGGTGATGCGCGATGCCGCTTGGCCCCAGGTCGCTCAATTCGATTTTCTCCACAATCGCGATGTTCACTATCACAAAGTTCTTGCGCGCCTGAAGCCTGGCGTCTCACTCGCCAAGGCTCAGGCCGAAATGGACACGATCGCTGCGCGGCTTTCGAAGGCCTATCCCAGGGAAAACCGGGAGCGCGGTGTCAGCGTTGATCCTGTGGCCAAGGATTACGTGCGCAGTTTTCGCGTGCCCCTGCTGGTGCTTCTGGGAGCTGTAGGCTTTGTCCTCCTGATCGCGTGCGCCAACGTCGCGAATTTGGTTCTCACCCGCACCTCGTCACGCCAGCGCGAGCTTGCAGTGCGACTAGCGCTAGGCGCAGGCCGCAGCCGTCTCATTCGGCAATTTCTTACGGAGGGTTTGCTCCTCTCAATATGCGGAGGGGTTTCCGGTGTTCTTCTCGCGTACTGGGGACTGCACCCTCTCGTTTCCTTACTCCCGGTGTCGTTCCCCTCCTTTGCGCAGATTCGCCTGGATTATGCGGTGCTGCTGTTCACGTTCGTGCTCACGCTGAGCGCTGGAGTTTTTCTTGGCACTTTCCCCGTGCTGGCCTCAGCCGGCGCAAACGTCGGCGAATCCCTGAAGGATGCTGCAAAAAGCACGACGGGCATTCGAGGACGGAGGGCTGGCGGGTTGCTGGTGATATCCGAAGTCGCTCTGGCGCTGGTGCTGATGATTGGAGCAGGCTTGTTGCTGCGGAGTCTTGCGCGATTGATTGGAGTGAATCCGGGATTTCGTACCGATCATTTGGTGACGCTACGCTTTTATGTGCCGGATCGTGTGCGCGAACCAGACGCGCGCAATCGATTCGGGCCCGAGCTTGCCGAGCAAATCGCCGCCGTTCCAGGAGTCGAATCCTCGGCGGTTACCTTCATTGATCCATTTGTTTGGGGCGGCTTGCAGCGAGGATTCAGCATCGAAGGACACGCCCCGATCTCGAACGCCGACTCCGACACCGTTTACTTCCAAGAGATTGGCTCGAATTATTTTCATGCGATGGGCATTCCTTTGGAGCAGGGACGCGATTTTACGGCGCGGGACACGCTCGCTGCGCCGCATGTCGTGATCGTCAGTGAGGCGTTTGCGCGCCGCTACTGGCCCGGGCAAAGCGCCCTGGGAAAACGCGTGAAGTATGGTCCCGTCGATTCCACGAGTCCTTGGATGGAAGTGGTGGGCGTCGTGGGCAACATCAGGTACAACTCGCTGCGTCAGGATCCCAACGCCGAGCCTGTTTTCTACGGCCCGCTCTTGCAAAGCGAAGTCATCATCAATATGAGTCTGATCGTACGTACACGTTCGGCACCCGAAGCCATGCTCGCCACCCTGCGCGACGCCATCCAGCGTATCGATCCCGAAGTCCCCGTCTACAACATGGCCACGCTCGATCAACGCTTGTATGAGGACTCCGCCGAGATGCGCTCTTACACCTTCTTGCTGAACCTTTTCGCTGTGCTCGGCGTGGGTTTAGCGGCTGTGGGCGTCTACGGCGTGATCAGCTATCGCGTTTCCCAACGCACTCACGAATTGGGTGTGCGGCTGGCACTCGGTGCCAGTCGGCGTTCGATCCTGCGGCTGGTGTTCACGGAAGTACTGCGATTGGCACTCTGCGGCGTGGCTCTCGGCTTGGCGGGTGCATTCGCGCTCACGCGTGTGCTCTCGGGACTTTTGTTTGAAGTACGGCCGTTTGAGCCCGGGGTGTTCGGTGGGTTGGCGGTGCTGCTGACTGCTGTAGTGCTCATGGCCTGCTATATACCGGCGCGCCGCGCCATGCGTGTCGATCCCATGGTCGCTTTGAGATACGAATAACCGGCCAATATCATTTAGTGGCTTCTTCTTCTGCTTGCTGATTTGAGAGTTGATAGGGTTTCTCTTTTGCTTCCTTTTTTCCTTCCGCAAGCTCTTTGATGTTTTTAGTTGCTGCCGACAAAATTCT
>DATAIH010000229.1:0-1873 GCA_036262755.1 Candidatus Acidiferrum sp. | reverse complement strand
CAACTGAGGTCTTGGAGCGTTTACGGGGTCCGGCCTCTAGTCCTAAATTCCGCCGAAATCAGCGTCGATTTTAGCAGCTAGGCTCTTTTATTTGATAGTCTTCGGCTCAAATTTCCTGCGCCTGTTTGTACCCATGTAAATGCTTGACTTGCGCCTATGATAGTGTTATTCTGTCGTTCTACGTAGCCCATGTACATCGACACCGTCCCCAACCGCAACTCACCCCCCGCGGTCCTCCTGCGCGAGTCCTCCCGCGTGGGCAACAAAATCATCAAACGCACACTCGCCAACCTTTCCGACTGGCCCGCGCCTCAGGTCGATCTGCTGCGCCGCGTCCTCAAAGGCGAGGCTTTGCTCTCTCCCTCCCAAGCCTTGCAAATTGAACGCTCCCTGCCCCACGGCCACGTGGCTGCCGCGCTGGGCACTTTGCGCCGCATCGGTCTTGAATCCGACTTGGCGCGCTCCGCCTGTCCCGAACGCGATCTGGCATGCGCTATGATCGTGGCGCGCATTCTGTTTCCGGCTTCCAAGCTCGCTACGGCGCGCGGCCTCAACGAACAAACTGCTTCCAGTTCCCTGGGCGCGCTGCTGGGGCTGGAGCTGGTAGATGAGGATCATCTGTATGCCGCCATGGACTGGCTGTTGCCTCGACAGGCGCGCATCGAAGACCAACTCGCCGCGCGTCATCTACAACCGGCAACGGTGGTGCTCTACGATGTGACCTCGACCTACTTCGAAGGCCGGCGCTGTCCTTTGGCACAGTATGGTCATTCGCGGGATGAACGGCCCGGCAATCTACAAATCGTCTTTGGGCTGTTGACCAATCCGGAAGGCTGCCCGGTAGCGGTGGAGGTTTTTGAGGGCAATACGGCGGATCCGAAGACCGTGGCCGGGCAGATCCGCAAACTGCGTCAGCGCTTTGAGCTCCAGCAAGTCGTAATCGTGGGCGACCGCGGCATGCTCACCTCGGCCCGCATTCGCGAAGACCTGCAGACTGAAGAAGGCGTGCGCTGGATCACCGCGTTGAGGGCGCCGCAGATCCAGCAGTTGGCCACGGATGGGAACTTGCAGTTATCGCTATTCGACCAGCAAGACCTGGCGGAGATTCAGCATCCGGCGTATCCGGGAGAACGGTTGATTGCCTGCCGCAATCCATTGTTGGCCGAAGAGCGGAAACGCAAACGCGAAGAGCTGCTCACGGCTACAGAGAAACAGTTGGAAAAGATTCGCGCCGCTACGCAACGCAAACGTCGGCCGCTGCGTGGCAAAAAAGAGATCGGTCTGGCGGTGGGCAAGGTGCTGGGCCGTTACAAAATGGGGAAGCACCTGCAGTTGACCATCGAAGAGGATCGCTTCGATTGGCAGCGCAAACCGGCCAGCATCGAGCGGGAAGCGGCTCTGGATGGGATCTATGTGATTCGCACCAGCGTGCCCGCCAGTGACCTGACTGGTCAACAAGTGGTGGCCACCTACAAAAGTCTGTCGACGGTAGAGCGCGCTTTTCGCAGCATGAAAAGCGTGGATCTGAAAGTGAGACCGATTCATCATCACCACCCCGAGCGGGTAAAGGCCCATGTGTTCTTGTGCATGCTGGCCTATTACGTGGAGTGGCATATGCGCCGGGCGCTGGCGCCGCTGTTATTCGATGAGGAAGATCACGAGGCAGCCGAAACGCAACGAAGCAGCATCGTGGCTCCGGCACAACGCTCCCTATCGGCGCAACAGAAAGCACTCAGCAAGCAGACCGGCGACGGGTTCCCGGTACACAGCTTTCGAACTTTGCTAGCAGACCTGGCGACCCTCACACGCAATCGAGTGCGCATGGGCGAGCAGCTATTCGACATGCTGGCTACGCCGACCACCCTGCAGGACC
>DATAIH010000228.1:0-13964 GCA_036262755.1 Candidatus Acidiferrum sp. | reverse complement strand
CTAGGTCTTAAGTCGCTCGAACGCTGGGGCAATGTTGCGGCCCGGCTCCCGTTGCTCGAAACGCAGGAAATGATCGGCAATCACTCGTAGCGGAGGGCCTCGACAGGATCGAGCCCGGCGGCTTTCCAGGCCGGATAAACTCCAAAGACCACGCCAATGAGCGCGCACAGCGTCAGCGCGGTAACAACCCAAAACAAGGACAGCACCGCGGGAAAATGCACGCCATATCGAAGCAGCACGCTGAGTCCGGAACCGAACAGCACTCCAATGACACCGCCGACGGCGCTCAAGGTCACCGCTTCGATCAGGAACTGGGCGAGAATATTGCTCCGTTTTGCGCCGATGGCCTTCCGGACGCCGATTTCCCGAGTCCGTTCCGTTACCGAGACGAGCATGATGTTCATCACGCCGATGCCGCCTACGATCAGCCCGACAGAAGCAACCGCAAACATCAGAAGGAAGATCAGGCCGCTGATTTTGTTCCAAAGATCGAGAAAATAGTCGGATGTAAACAAAGCAAAATCGTCAGGCTTGTTGTTGGCGAGCCGCCGCTTGCGACGCAGCAGATCGCGAATTTCTTCGACCGCCTGGCTGACCTGCGCGGGATCGCTGGCTTTTGCAAAAATCACGTAATCCTTCTGATTGGGATAGAGCTTCCGCAGGGAAGTAACCGGCATGACCGCAATGTTGTCTTCGGGATTGGAGCCGCCGGAAATGCCCTGACGCCGTTTATCCATCGTGCCAATCACCGTGAATAGCTGGCCATCGATAACAACTTCCTGGCCAGGGGCCTTGGCTGCGCCTTCCGGAAACAGCAGGTTTGCCGTGTCAAAACCAAGCAGCACTACGGGCGCGCGGTGCTCTGTATCCGTGTCGTTAAACTCGCGGCCGTGAATGACCTTCATGTCAAAGATTTGCGTAATCGAAGGCGAATTGCCCTGGAGAATTACGTTCGTAGCACGGGAAGCGCCCCGTCGCACATCGGCTGTGCCCGAGCCAAACTGCGGCTGAAAGATCCGCATCGAAGGCGAAGCCGCGGCCACGTGCGGCAGCCGTGCCATGTCGTCCGCCCATTCAGCCTGCAGCTCTTTGCGCGTGAACCATTCGCTCGGAGGTCGCGACAGCGAGGCCCAGGGAAAGCGGTACGCAATGATGGTGTCGGAACCGAGTTCGCGAATGCCCCCGAGAACATTTTCGTTGAGGCCGTTGATGACCGAGCTGACCGTGATCACTGTGGCGACACCGATGACGATTCCCAGTATGGTCAGCGCCGAGCGCAGAGGATTCTTGCGCAGCGTATCGAGGGCGAGCAGCACCTCTTCGCGGAACTTGAGCGCGCTTTCCTTGCGAATCAGCAAAGGCAGCGGCAGCGCCCTAGTTTGCGGTAGAGTTTTGCCGAGTGTAGCCACGGGAGTGGTGTCTATTCGGATCGCAGCGCTTCCACCGGATCGAGCTTTGCAGCCTTGGCGGCGGGATAAGTGCCGAAGAAAAGTCCCACGCTCAGCGCGACCGCCAGGCCGCTCAGCACCGACCAAAGTCGAACAGCGCTCGGCAAGGGTGTCAGCCAGGAAACCATGCCCGCGACCATCACGCCCAGGAGCACGCCTAGCGCACCGCCAATCACCGCAATGGTCGAAGATTCGATAAGAAACTGGCGCAGAATGTCGATCCGCCGCGCGCCGACGGCTTTGCGCATGCCAATCTCGCGCGTGCGTTCCGTGACGCTCACCAGCATGATGTTCATGATCACGATGCCCCCGACCACAAGCGAGATTGACGCGATCGCGATGGTGACTGCGAAAAACGAGCTGCTGATGTCCTTCCACAAAGAAAGGAAAGAGTCACTCGTCTCGATCGCGAAGTCGTCCTTGGCGTGGTAGCTAAGATGATGACGCCCACGCATGATTTGGCGCACCTCGTCCACGCTGGCCTGAATCCTGGCCGCCGAAGCGGCGCGCACGGTTATGCGCAGCGAATTCTGCTGGTTGCCATACTCCTTGTTATAGGTGCTTAGCGGCACGATGATCCAGTTGTCCAAGGAGTTTCCGAGAGCGGAACCTTCCTTCTTTCCGACGCCAATCACCTGGCAGGGGACGTTGTTCCAGCGGACCTCTCTTCCCAGAGGGTCGATCGTCGGCAGGAGGTTTTCGACAACATCCATCCCGATCACGCAGACGGGAGCGACGCTGCTGAGGTCGGCTTCCGTTATATGCCGTCCGGCCACAAGATCCACATCGTACAACTCAGCCATTTGTGGCGTCCACGCGCGAAGATTTGTGTCTTTCAAGGAGTTAAGCCCGCTTTTCACTTCGACGCGGCCGCCAAGCGAAGCACCAATGTCTTTGCAGCTTTTGCACTGTTCGCTCACGGCCTGAAAGTCATCGTAAGTGAGGCGCTTACGCTTCTGGAATTCCAGCCAGTCGTCGACGTTGGTAATGATGGACGGCTGCTTGGATAACCCGAATACGTCCGCTCCCAGTCGAAACACGCGCGTGGCGACGTACTGGTTTGCGCCGTTAATCAAGCTGACGACAGCTATGACTGCGGACACCCCGATGACCACGCCAACCAGCGTGAGGACACTGCGCAGCTTGTGTGCCCACAGGCTGGAGGTGGAAATGGCCACGGCCTCGGAAAAGTTCATGGTCCTGCGCGACCGTAGAGCGTTTGCCGGTCCCTCTGAACTGGCTTGCGCCGGGGCGCACGTTGTTGGGTCTAGCATGGACCTCTGCGGGGCACAAATGCCCTTATCCTAACATACGCGCGGCGGAACATCGGAATTACGCGGGTCCGTGGGGCAGTGTGTCAGTGTGTCAGTGTTGAGCGATTTGGACGATGAGGGCCGCAAAACGACCTAACGCCGGAACCTGCGCTCTGGCGGCTGCACCTAACTCGGCAACTAAATAAAGGACAAGGGCTCAAGCATTTAACTTGGAGTCCTTTATGGTTGCGCGGATCAGATTTTGAACTGACGACCTTCGCGTTATGAGTTCACTCGTGGCGGAGCGCCACAACGGGATCGACCTGCGTCGCTCGGCACGATGGTGGGCAGGCGGCGAGTACTGCGACGGCCAGGAAGAGGAACGAGACACCGATGAAAGAGGTTGCATCGACGATATGAAGCCCGTACAGGATGCCGTGCAACACGTGGGATAACCCGACCGCCAGGAGCACTCCGACGAACAATCCGGCAAAGACGGGACGCGTGCTCTCGCGCAGGATGAGCCGCAAGATGTTGGACTTTTGCGCGCCCACCGCCATGCGGATGCCGATTTCGCGCGTGCGTAGGGCGACGATGTAGCTGACCGTCCCATAGATTCCCATCAGAGCGAGTACGAGCCCCAGCAAACCGACAATCGATGCGATCGAGGCAGCGACGACAGAGGTGAGGAACGCCGCCGACCCACGAAGCTGTTCTTCGAGCGTGGAACGAGTCGCGGCGATTGCAGGATCGACAGACGAGATCACGGCATCGATGGAACGAATGACTGGGGCTGTGTCCGATTGCGTGCTGACCAGGATAGGATAGTCTGCTAATTTGTCCTCGGACAGAGGCAAGTACAGTAGGCGGGAGTCGCTGCCGTTGAGCTCGAATCCACGGGTGTCGCGTGCGACGCCAACTACCTGGTAGGTCAGGCCGTCTGCAACCAGGTCGCTACGCGCTCTGAATTTGTTGTCCGTAGCGCCGAGGCGGACGCCGCGCCCGATGGGATTCTGGCCAGGCCAGAGCTGCCGGGCGGCGGATTCGCTTAGGACGATTGAGTGTTGAGACTCGCCGGTTTGGCGAAAGACGCGGCCCAGATCAACGGGGATGTCAAGGGTCTGAAAGTAGGTGGCATCGACCCAGGTGTAGTGCATCGGCGGTACATCGCGGGCCGAGGGCCTGTCGAGATTGAGTGCGGAGACAGCGGTTAGAGTGCCGTTATCGCCGGGCGGCTGGGAACTGCTGATACCAGCAACGCCAAGCAGCGCCCTCAGCCGGTCACGAAGTTCACGCACCAAGACCAGCTTTCGCTCCGAGGTGTATTCCTGCGTCTCGGGACATTGCACCACGAGATCAATGACGTGTTTAGTTTCGTAGCCGGTCGCCATATTGAGGGAATTGAGCGAACTTCTAATCAGCATGCTTCCGGCAATCATGATCACCAGGGAAAACGCAACCTGCGTGGCGACGAGCAAGTCCTGGATGCGGCGGCTGCGGACCGCGGAGGTAGTGCCTCTGGCCTCCGAGAGAAGGGCGGCGCGCGAAAACTCTATCGCTGGGGAGACGCCGAAGAGAAAGCCGGCCAACAAGGATACCGCGAAGTTGTACAGAAAAATTCGTAAATCAGGAGTGACATCGAAAATTAGCGTGCCGAAATTGGGAGGAAGTGCGCCGGTGGCGAGGGTTGCACAAAATCGAAGTAAGGCCCAGGTGCATGGCAAGGCGAGAAAGCCTGCCAGCAGCGCGAGGAGAGCGCTTTCCGTCAATAATTGGCTGAGGAGGCGCAATCGGCTAGCGCCGAGAGACAGCCGCGTGCGAAGTTCGTTGTCGCGGAATCTGGCGCGAGCGAGTTGCAGGCTGCCGACGTTAGCGCAAGCGACGGCCAACACCATCGCTCCGGCGGCCATGATCAGAACAACGGCAAAGGTCAATCCGCGATACATGTTCAGAGGAAGAGGAAACGGAGAGCCACGCCACACTAGTGCGGTCGCGGGTTTAGCCAACTCTGAACCCAGATTGTGAAACGCTCGTAGGCGATCCGCTGCGAGATTCAATTCCGCTTGCGCTTGAAAAATGTTCGCGCCGTGAGCGAGTCTGCCAAACAAGCGGCAGCATTGGTTTTCGCGGTCGGTCAGCAAATGGCCGTTGACATGAACCAGGGAGTCGAGGCTGATCGGAAGCCAAAAGTCCGGTACGGCCACAGATGTGCCCACAAAATTGCGTGGCGTAATGCCGATCACTGCAAAGGCAGCCCCGTTCAAGTACATCGGTTTGCCCAGGATAGAGGGGTCGCCTGCAAAGCGCTGTTGCCAGTAGTTCTCGCTGATGAGCACGCCAGGCGCCGCATGCAGTTCATTCGTGGTCATGGAATCGAAGGTCCGACCACGCAAAGCCGGGACGCCGAGGACCTTGAAATAGTTTTCGGAGACGAGGAATACGCTGACAAACTCTGCGTTGCTCGCCTCGGAAGGCAGCAGCCCCAGCTCTGCCAGTCCGGATTCGGCAGCGGAATATCGTTGACGAAGAAAGCCGCCGGAGGTCGAAAACCTCATCCTCTGAGGAGAGCTGACGGCGATCAAGCCGCTTAGAGAGCCCACCGAATTGCGGTAGGCCAGATAGTCGACATAGCTGAAACGGAACTCCGTCGAACCCGAGTAGCGAACCAGGGCGATGTTGATCATCTCTTTGGAATTGCGAGCGTCAAGAGGCCGCGTGAAGATTGCTTGATACGCGGTGAACACCACCGTGTTGACGCCGATTCCGAGAGCGAGAGCCAGAACGGCAACCGCGGTGAAGCCGAGATTTCTGCGCAGCACGCGTGCGCCATAGCGTAGGTCCTGCATCAACATGTTCAGTAGGATCGTGGGTCACCACCCGTTGCGGGACTGTGAAACAACTGACTTCCCTATGTGGAAGACGCTTGGCAGACCGAAAATATTACCGTGGCGTCCAGACCCGTTGACAGGTCCTCTCAAGCGGCCTGGACCTAGAAATCGCCCGGTTACCTGGCAACGTGCCGCGGCAACAGCCAATCTCGGTTACACCTCCTTCCCCTCGGGCGATTCCGGAAAGACCGACGCTGCGCAATCCGGTAGAACCACCACGCCAGTAGGCCCGCACGTGCCTGTGTGATTAAACAAAAATATGAGTGCTCATTAACCGGCAACGAAGGAGCGGTGAATCTTATTTTCTTATTCTAGAGATCGCGCTCGCGGAAACGATGAATCGCAATTGCTAACGCAATCCCCAGATATGCTACTGCGTATCCAATCATTGCCTTGCTCGGCGCAGAAGCAATCGCAAAAGGCGTGAATTGAAGCGTCCTTGCAAAGGATGACTGCATCTCGAACGAGGCGCGATGCCACAAGGCTTCACTTGGCATCAGCAAGCTCGATACGACGCCGACCGTCACCAGACGAGGACTGTTTGTCAGCGCGGCGATTTGCTCAATCCAACCGCCAATGAAGGCGAGCCCATGGAGGCCAACCACAATGACGCCATTTGTCAGCGTCGAAAAGTACGTCCCGCACATAACGGTCATCGTCAGCACAAGCAGACATTCGAGATAAACCAGTGCCCCGCCAAGGAAAATGCGGGGCGTGACGATTCCTGCGACAACTCGGCCCACTATTCCGACTCCGGCAAACATCAGAGCAACGTAGACGACCAGCATGCTCGCGAAACCAAGCCATTTGCCAAGCAGGATTTGCCACCGCGAAATCGGCTTCGTGGCAATCGAATGGATCGTTCCGGAGGCAATCTCTCCTGAGAGCGTGTCCACCGAGGTCAAGATGGCGAGCAGCACGGCGAGTACGTCGGCAGCGTAGAAGCCAACCTGGAGAACGGAACTCTGCAGTTGGTATCGAATAAATGGCGGGAGGTTAGTTCGCGCCAGGTCCTTCGCTTGAAAGTGCATCCCGGTAGCGAATAGGGCTAAGAACGTGCCTCCCGCGAGCAGCGCAGCCCAAAGAATCTTCCGTCGCGCGGCTTCGCGGAACGTGACACCCGTCATGATCCACACACCCATTAGAGCCCGCGGTCCTCTCCCATGATTTTTAGAAACAGTTCCTCCAGCGAAGGCCGCTCCGGAGTGAACGAATAGATATCCGCCCCGGACGCGGCCAGATAACGGTGAACCTCCGGAAGGGCTTCCCTGGATTTCGCGGAAATGGTCAGCCGATCGCCCTGTTTGTCGACTGACGTGCACCATCGCGTCAATCCCGCTGCCGTTTCGTCCGATAGTTTGGAGGCCAAAACAATCACTCGGGTTTCGCCGCGTGACTGCGTGCGAAGATCGTGGCTCCCAACGACTTCGCCTTGCTTGATGAACACAACTTGATCGCATGTTATTTCGACTTCGCTCAGCAAATGCGAATTCAAAAACACGGTCGCCCCGCGCTCCCTTTGCGCACGGATCACATCACGAACGGCTCGCCTCCCCATCGGATCGAGCCCCGATGTAGGCTCGTCGAGAAAGATCAACTCCGGCTCGTGGATCAGCGCTTGTGCTAAGCCAATCCGTTGCAGCATTCCTTTTGAGAATTCACTCAGGCGTTTTCCCCGATGGGCGGTCAGGCCCACCAATTCCAAAAGAGCAGGAACGCGGTCGGCCAGGCAGAACGCGGACAGTCCGCAAAGTCGTCCGTGCAATTTCAAAAGTTCGCTCGCGGTAAGCCAAGGGTAGAATCGAAAGTCCTCAGGAAGGAAACCGATCTTCCGGCGTATCTCGACGCTTCCGGATGGTGCTCCGAGAACGAGCGCCTGCCCCTCCGTGGGCTTCACTAGCCCAAGCAACATTTTTATGGAAGTGCTTTTCCCCGCACCGTTCGGCCCCAGGAAGCCAAAGATTTCCCCGCGGCGCACGCTCAAGGAAAGATTGCGGACGGCCACCTTTTTGCCATACACCTTGCGCAAATTCCGCGTCTGAATGGCAAAACTGTCCGCTTGGTGCAGTGAGGCCTCCGGGCGTCAATCTAGAGAGTTTGCCAGCGCAATGGCATCGCTGGACCCTCCTGGACCGGCCAGCCAATAGATGATGCCACCTTTGACCCAAATCACGACAGACCTAGGTCCCCGCCGATTGGCCGGGATCATGAGCGTTCCTTGCACACCGTCCACGGTGACCGTCTCATACGATCGGACCGACGGCGGAATAAGCAAGACGAGAGTCGACTTCCAATCCACCGTCTGACAAAGTTCTCGTGCTTGCACCGCGCTCATCCCCGCGAGTTGGAGGCCGATTTCAGCGAGTTGCTCAAGATTCAGATCTGCCGGCACGTCTACGATCGGACTCGGGACCTCGAGGAGAAACGTGCAGTTAAATGTTTGCTCAGAGTTGCCCGCCTGAGCTTCGCCCTGGTTAACCCTTTTCGGGCATTCGCCGTACTGCACTTGAACTCCACGCGGTACGTCAAAAGAGACCGTTTCCCCATCGATCGTCGCGGGCAGCAAAAGATCAGGCCGACCGGACTGGTCGAGAATCTCTTGCAACCGGGCGCGATCAATTGTCGTTCTCAACGCGAGCTGGCCTTCGACAGTAAATTGCGGTGCATCTGTCAAACCATGAGGGACGCGCACCTGAAATCCCGCAAGGCGGCTAGCCTCCGGGAGGGTTGCAGCCTTCTGTGACTTTTCATCGGTGAGGACGACAACTTTGTCCGAGATCAATTGGCTCAGCATCCGCTGCAGCGGACGGTTCTCATCCAACGAACTGGTATCGAAACGCACGGGCTGAACTCTCTCCACGCGCAATGTAGCAAGGATTCGCTGCGCCAATCCGCGACCCAAAGGAAATGCTAGGCTCACCAGCAGGATCGCTCCAAGGGCACCTACCGCCCACACAGGTCGCCAGCGGGGTGCGAGGAGCCGCACCAAAATTGGGGTCCGCTCCTCATGGTCACCGTGTTGTGCCTGAAAGCGAGTCAGTACGACCTGTGGATCGAGGGACGCTCCCGAATCGGAAGTATCGAGCGAGCTGAGCCGTCTTTGAACCCGCGCCGCCATTTCCGAAACCTTTCCAAGCTGCTGGCGGCATCGGGCGCAAGTCGACAGGTGAATCTCAGTTTCCCCACGCTCGGCACCAATCAATTCTCCGTCGTGGTAAGCGCGCAGCATGTTTTCTGAAAGGCAATTCATAGCTCTTCCTCCCGACCATATAATTCGATATATCGCTCTTCGAATGCCGCCTCCGCCCGAACGAGGCGTGTCCCGACCGTCCCAATCTCCAGATCAAGCATTTCGGCCAACTCCTTGTACGAATGACCTGACGCGCGCAGCAGCAGAAGCTGCGCCTGAACTGGCTTTAAATCCGCCAGAACCGTGCGAACACGCTCTTGCTGTTCGAGCTTCAATGATTGCTCCAGAGCGCTTTCGGCGGTACTCGCTTTGATTTCCGCGCGTGCCGCTGCCTCCTCATAGCGATATCGCCGCGCCGATGAGCGCAGTGCATCAATGCCAAGATTTGTGGCTGTGCGATAGAGCCAGCCCGGTACGTTATCAATAGCTCTCGAAGGCATCGGTTGACGATAGAGTTTTAGGAACACCTCGTTGGCTAAGTCCTCTGCCCGGGCGTGATCGCCAACAATGCGGCGCAGTACGCTCAACACACGCGCGTAATTGGCAAGAAATACTTGTTCGAAGTGTTCGTGTCTGGAGTTCTTCCCGGCCACGTTGCACTGGCTTGCTTTCAGCTTCTGTGTAGGAGCTTTTTCTATCACATTCTGAAGCAACTCTAGCCTCCGTGCTCCTATTGTATTGACGTCTGCAAGCGAACAAATATGACAATTTCACCCTGGCATCTGCGACGGCACAAGGAATCGCTGACATTTCGACAACCGAGGCTGTTTGGAATTGTTTACCTGTGGTCGCGCAGCCTCCTGGGACGGCGGAGTGAGAATTGCTGCGAAGCCTAACGATGTGGGCTCCTCACAGAAAATCTCTTAACCCTTATGCGACCGATACTGACGCAATTCCCGAAGCAACATGGAAGGGATTCCAGGAGAAAAACCTCAAATTCAACGTTGTGGCGTTGTGGTCCTTGACCATACCTATAGGCTTGCTACTGAGGGCGCCGGACACCTCAACGCGAACCGATTCGTTCGGCAAATTCAGCGTATGAGAGCGGAGCACTTGCTAGACGATGACATCTTTTCCAAGCCGCGAACGATCGGGGATGTAGGCGGTTTGCGCACGTGAACGATTCCACCGCCACAGATGCCTGGATGCGACCAGTGGGGAAGGATCAAAAATGGGCTAGACGCAGGCACCCTGCGCGTTCGACCACTCTTTCTGGACGACGTAAGATTGAGAAGACTTTGGAGGCGGAGGTGAAGGCGAAGCTCCAGACGCCGGACTCAACGTCACCTGAAATTGCGCATCTGACGTTCCATCGATGGAGACTTGTGCGGGAGAGATGCTCACATTGAACAATGGTGCGGAACCGGCTGCTAGCGTGCTTGCCGTGTTTGCCGTGTTGATCGTCTTGTTCTGACCCTCGCAGATATCCCGGATTTCCTCTCCGGTATTGTCGTCAAACCAGGCGTTCAGGTGAGGATTAGTGACGGATTCGCAGAACTCATGCGACGCGACGACGGTACTCGAAGCCAGCGTATCGCCGGAAACAAACTGGCATCCTTGGCAGTCATCGTACGTATCGACCGCGTAGACCACACCAGACGATGAAAGATTGTGGTACCCACAGAATTGTTGGCATGACGCCTCGCCATGCAACGTGACGGTAACGCCAGACGGCAAGAAGAAAAAGTAAATAGAGTTGGCGTTCGGCTGGCCCACCGTGCCATCGGCAATGAGACTATCAAGCATCAACTGAATCTGAGAATCGTCCAGCGGGCTTGCAGGATTGGAACTGATGGTAACAGACTGTACATGCTTGCCCTGGCCAATCGTGAATCCTGGCACATTGTATTCCGCAAGCTGAGCAAGCAATGACGAGGTTACGACGAAGTCAAAGAACGCGTCCATTTGGGCGCGCAACGGATCGCTGTTCCAGGCGCTGCCCCAATAGATCGTGGTAACTTCTGGATTAGCCAACAGCGGACCGCCTTGGTAATTCAGTTGTGGCGGCGCAGCGGGAGCGGCCTTACGGATACCTTTTGATCGAACGACATTTAGTGGCATCGGCGCTCCTTGGGCGGGAAAGAATAGCACAAAAAAAATGGCTCCCACTCAGGGGAATGCCAGTCCATCAAATTGTCAAACTCCGAATTATCGGCGCCGGCTACGTCGGCCACCACGAGCTCCGCCGCGTCTGCCTCTCGCGCCGCTACCACCGACTCGGCCACCGCCTCCGGCTTCTGGACCACTCCTACAAACTGTTTTTCGGGGGAGACACGGACTCCGCGAGGACACCGGTTTCGTTGTTGATCGTGGACCTTGGGTCGCCTCACATTTTGCCAGGCTTGCCGCAAGCTCGCAATTATCGTCCCTGCAAGCGTTTCCATGAGGGCGCGTCAGGGACTAAACGATGGCTCCTGATAGACGAACGGAAGTCCACGCGATTTGTTTTGCGGGACCAATCGACCGTCAGGATTAACCGCCAGGCGCAGAGCCTGAATGGACATGAAAGCTGGCGGCAGGCCTAACCGAATAGTCTGGCGCACGCCGTCCTTCGGATAACGGTTGCGGTCCTTCTGGCGGCTCTCGGTTGGGGGCGAACGGGAGCGGAGCAAAGAGGAGGAGTATCGCGTCTGCTCGGCTTGTCTATTCCGAAGGCCCCTTGAACCTCATGACTGCTCACACGCGGACCAGTGCAAGTAGTCATAACAGACACAGCCATAGCTGGTGGAAATTGGATATTCAAGATTTCGCCTGTTTTATTTATTCGACGAACGTGTGGATTTTTCGTGAACTGCATACGATAACCCTGGCGAGTTGTTCATGCTCTGGTTTCTTTTCCGGCGTTGAAGGCAGCACAAATTTCGCTTGGATGCGCGTCTGATCCTTCATCGATAACATCCTCCAGCCAATCTGCGAATGTTACAAAGGCCATTGGCCCGGTAGGACTGTTCGTTTTGACAGTCGCACGTAGTTCTTCGGCCCGTTAATACCAGGGAAAACGACTTGCCTTGCCAGATGGCAGTCGTGGCTCTAGAGGCATGCGGATATGCTTATCTCGACAACGGCGGTGCAGCATCGCTATTTTCGAGCACAAGGAACGAACGCTTGGCAACCAATACGTTAATGGAATCGCGGGATCAGCCGGACCCAAACCCTGACGAGCACGGTTGCTCGTCTCAACGAAAATGTCCTTGAATCGATGGACCACACACTATACGAGGAACAATTTCAAGTTGTCCCCGAAGTCTGTGAGCGCTCTCGCGTGTGTTTTGCTAGCGGCTGTCTCCTGCGGACCACAACTTGACTCAGATCGATTTTGCCGATTAACTAAATCTTAGGAGGATTTCATTCAGTGAACATCGTACGAGCTTTAAAAGCGGAAGCATCAAAACTGCAAAAGCAGTTGGGGTCCATCAATTCGGCCATTGAAGTCTTGAACGGCTCGGGAAAAAAGCACCGACTCATCCGGACTGAACCGAAGAAGCGGCGTCGTATTTCGAGAGCGGGACGCTTGGCAATCGCCAGGGCGCAAAGGGAACGATGGGCCAAGGCGAGGAAGGCCGCGAAAGCCTGAAAACAAACCCGCAAGCTTTTTGAGCCGACTCCCCGGAAATTTTGATCGATTTCTCTCGGTGTGCTCGAAAAGCATTGAGGAGCAGGCATTGAACCGTGGAACCTTCATCGTCCCGGTTGCGGCTGGCGTAGAGGCGATAGCCCTAAGGTTTCGCGAAGTCAGGGGACGATTGCAGCCGACCTAGCAAGTGGGTTCGGAAATTCCCAAACTGCCGACGAAAGCCCAAAAAGTCCTGATATATGGGCGGGATAGAGGGGTCGAAGTTCCCAGTTCCGGCAAATGCGTCGAGGAGGTTCTGCATTTCCGGAGAAGGCGACAATCGGTCTACTGGCATCCGCCTGCTGTGAGCGGCGCGGTTGGCGAAGGCCAGCGCCCCTCAAGGACTTTTTCGACGGCAATGCCGAGAATAAAGGAAAGAAGAACGGCAAAAATCCAATATTTCCGCATGGGGGGATTGTAACGATTTCGTTCTCCATCGGGCAATGGTCGAGGGTAGGAAGAGCAAGGCGCTAAGGGGTTGACGCCTGCCGTAGCCAAGTTGCCAAAACCGGGACCTGGGACACCCCAGCAGGGCGCGAAGCATCCCGCCTGAGCGCGAATCTCTGCGAACTCCTGGCAACCAGCAAATCGCCAAGGTTCGTACTATGAGCCACTCGCGCGGTTTATCGCCAAGGCGGGAACCAGCATCACCGACACGACCACAAGCACGTTAGCTTCGACAGGCTGCACGACTGTTCCGCAGTACACGATTTCCGCAAAGGCGTCTTTCGAATGGGGCTATGGCTGGCGTTCCCGCGTTACGGTGACATTCCGTACTTCATCTGAGAAGATGGGCACCCAAGACACTTGGGGTCGCTACTCGCTACCAGTTGGCCTTGTTCGGAGGTGCACAACTGAATTGCCAGGGTGCCCGGTTTTAGTGAAGGCAAGTTGTGGACCAAACCTCTGATCCCATAAGTCGTTTGTCCTCAAACCGCCGGTGACCCGGAGGAGCTCTTGATCCGTGGTCGTTCAACACAGCTTGGGTTCCAAATAGACGGCGGGTAGGAAATGACACAAGAGAGCCACCAGCGGAAGACGACTTCTAATGAGGATGGCATGCCGGGGACCTGTTTGGCCGGTGTGAGTCCTGAGCAACGGGCGATTGACAAAGCGCTTGTGATAGGTGGTCTAAGCTGAGTTGTCATCATTGGTGGGCTCGAGGCAGGCTATAGTCTGCCCGGATTGGGATGGAACGATGACACTCCTATTCACCATTCTACAGAGGGACTTTGTGTTGTGTGCCGCAGACCGGAGGCACACAAGGGGGGAGCATAGCGCGAATTACCGAAACGATTGCGCTACGAAGATTCACGAGATCATGAACGGTTCGGCCCTCCTGGGCTTTGCGGGGGATGATTTGTGCGAGCAAATCTTCTACAGGGTCAAGCACGACAGCGAACTAATCAAATTGGACCTGTCGACCTTTGCCTATCGGCTGGGGGACTTGGCACAGGAAGCCTACGAAAGAGAGTTCGCTGGCTCCGACAAGCCCAGTGTCGAATTTCTAGTGGCTGGATTTCCAGAGGAAAATGGGGTGCCGACCGCAACGACCTATTGGCTTCGCAGTCC
>DATAIH010000227.1:0-7458 GCA_036262755.1 Candidatus Acidiferrum sp. | reverse complement strand
CGGCGGCGGGCGCGTCCCGCGCGCAACAAACGCCGCCACAAGCAACGTTAGTAAAGGCGGGCCGGTTGCTGGACCCGCGAACCGGAAACGTGCTTGCGCCCGCCGCCGTGTTGATCGACGGCGGCAAGATCAAGGAAGTGGGCACGCCTGCGAAAGTGCAAGCGCCAGCAGGCGCGAAGGTCGTTGATCTAGGCAACGCTACATTGCTCCCGGGATTGATCGTTGGTCACGCGCATTTACTACTTGATGTGGTTTTGCCAATGGAAGCCGAGCGGGCGCGTCATTACAACCCCACAATGACGGTGGCAGAACTGCTGGCGATTGGCGAATCGCCAAGCAAACGAGTGCTGCTGGGCGCGCAGAATGCCCGTGAAGATCTGGAGAGCGGCATCACAACGGTTCGTAACCTTGGCCATTCGGGCATCGATGGAGATACCGAACTGCGCGACGGCATCAATGCAGGCCGCGTTCCAGGTCCAAGCATCCTGGCTTCCGGACGCAAACTCATCACGCGCGGTTCGTACGTTCGGAGTCTCAATCCCGCACTTGCCGATGCGATTCTGAATCAAGAATTCCTGTTCATCGATGGAGCCGACCAGGCGCGCGCCGCCGTCCGGCAGAACGAGTTCCAGAACGTCGATGTGATCAAGGTCACAGCGGACGAAAATCTGACAGTCCCTGAACTCGCGGCGGTTGTCGAAGAGGCGCATCGTGCGCACCTGAAAGTTGCCGTACATGCTGCCGACAAGACCAGCATTCAAACTGCGATCGATGCGGGCGCCGATTCGATCGAGCACGGCAATGACATAACCGACGGGCAATTGAAGTTGATGCGAGACAAGGGGATGTTCTTCGACTTCACACCCACTTCCTATGGCCACTTTTTTACCGAGATGTTTGAGAGAACCATCGCGGAGTCTTTAACTCTGTATGCTGAGCGTCTCGAGGCCGATGAGCGTAACCGGCAGCGGTTCAACGATCTAGCTCAGCAGGTTCTGAGGTCGGAGTTTGTGCACGGGTTCGAGGCGAGCGACAACCAGGTATACAACAGTCTGGTCCAGCGGGTGCTGAAGTCAGGAGTGAAGTTCGCGGCTGGAACGGACATGTGCTGGCATTATCCGGGAAAAACCTGCGGGCAGGCCACGGTGTCGAGGTTTCCCACCTTACATGAGGCGGGAATGCCGTCGCTCGACGTGATTCGCGCTATTACCACCAATGCCGCAGAGATGTTGGGCTGGCAGGACCGTATAGGCGCGATTGAACCCGGGAAATTCGCAGACATCGTCGCGATTGCTGGCGATCCCATCGCCGACATTCATGAACTCGAGCGTGTCCGGTTTGTCATGAAGCATGGAGAAGTGGTTAAAAATGATTTTGCTGCGCACTGAAATGAAAACACTACGGATCATCCTGGCGCTCGCATGTAGCTTCACTGCTTCGACGCACGCTGTGGCGCAGGCGAAAGCAGCGCCACGCGCCGCCGGCACCGTCTTTCGCGATTGCCGCGCCTGCCCGGAGATGGTCGTTCCCCCGGCTGGCAGCTTCACCATGGACTCATCAGCTGACGAAAAATCCTGGGCCGCGAGTCACGGTGGCAGTGTGGAAGCGGTTGCGGCTGGAACGGACATGGACTGGCACTACCCGGGAAAAACACGTGAGTCCCCGTTCGGGCAGTGGAACCCGCAGAAGTCGAACACTACCGCTAGCTTGTTCGGATTGAGCGTCGTCAACCCAAACGTAGTCTGGGCCAGCGGCACAGGCGGGACATTTGTCCGTACGACGGACGGAGGCGGGACGTGGCAGGCGGGAACCGTCCCGGGCGGCGAGAAACTCGACTTCCGCGACGTATATGCCGTCGACGCGAAGACCGCTTACCTGATGTCGATCGGCAACGGGAATGAATCGCGGATCTACAAAACGACCGATGCCGGCAAGACCTGGTCGTTGCAATACACCGAGCAGAATCCGAAAGCGTTCCTCGACTGCATGGCGTTCTGGAATGCGACGCGCGGCATAGTGGTCGGCGATGCCGTGGACGGCAAGTCCGAGCTACTCACAACCTCCGACGGCGGCGCGCACTGGACGCCGCTGCGGCCGGAGTCGATGCCTCCGGCAAAGGCCGGCGAAGGCTCGCCGGCCTCTGGGACATGTATCGCGACGTATTCCGAGAAGAAAGGAAAAAAGGAAACCTGGCACGCGTGGTTCGTGACCGAGAACGCGTCGCGCGTCTTCCACGCCGCCGATGCCGGCAAGACTTGGACGGCCTCCGAGGCGCCGCTCGTCACAGGCCTGAACCAGGGCGTTTTCTCGATCGCCGTGGTGGACGCCAACCGTCTGGCGATTGTCGGCGGCGACTACGATCATCCGCAGATGGTGAAATCCAATTCGGCCTATTCCGACGACGGCGGGAGGACGTGGAAAGAAAGCGGCCACCGTCCCGCTGGATACCGCTGGTGCGTCGCGATCGTGCCCGACACTCCCGGTCCCACCGCGTTCGCCGTTGGGCCAACCGGAATGGACTACTCGATCGATGGCGGAAAGAACTGGGATCAGATGAACAAAGTGAGCGCCGACACGATAGCCTTCGCTGACGCTCACCACGGCTGGGCCGTGGGGCCGATGGGACTGATTCTCAGGCTCGAAGGCGCTGTACCTTCCGGGACGGCGACGCCGATCAAGGAGTAATTCACCACAGAGGACGCGGAGAACCTCTAGTGATGTGGCCGGCGGCGTTGTTGCCGCTTCAGGTCGTCCGATTTAAGGACATAGGAAGGCAACAAACGGGTCTCAAATTGGGGAAATGAAAGTCCTGGCTAGAGGGGCAAGCGCGTGTTGTTGAGTTATTCTGAGGGACAGACTCCGCTGGGGCACAACTGGGCAACAATTAGAAGAAAGGGCTTGCTAGCTAACGGTTTCCAAAACAAGGACTTGTCACTGGATTGAATCTTGAAAACGGGACGCGCCGCTGCTGTAACAGCTTGCCCATAACTTCCGTACTATTGGTTTGTGGCGGAGCGCAGTAGTAGTTTTCAGCTCCCATGAGCAGTACCCGCAGGCCATCACTCCTTGTTGTTGACAACCGCGTCGGCATGCGCGGTGCTCTTCGACGTTTCATCGAAGGCACGACGCCCTACAAGGTGTGCGACACGGTTGACGATGGCGTGTCCGCGGTCCACAAAGCGATAGAGGCTCGCTGCGACCTAATACTCCTCCATCTAACGACACCGCTACAGGATGCCCTGGTGACACTGTCGCTTCTGCGCATCAAGCTTCCCCATGTCAAGATCGTCGGCTTCAACACTCTGTCGGTCGACTTAGGAAACTGGGTGTCTCCAGGAATTGGGTTGGATGCGGTGATCGTCAAGGGAGATGGGCTGTCAAAGCTGGTCGAAACTCTGAAGGCGCTGATGCCGGAGCCACCCGGCGAAGTAAACTTGCCAAAGGCTAGATTCGGCGCGAGCGGACCAGCGCGTAATTGCGTCCCTTTCCCAAGGGTTTTGATCAGTTAAGCGGGGCGCGTCGTCGCGTACTTCGTTTAGCATGTGGATGGAGGATGCCGTCGACGCCATTCTTAAACCGCGCCATTAGGTACTCTTCGCTGAGGTAATTTTCTCCAAACTCTTGCGGGTCTTGCGCCATCTCTTGCACCACTTCTCTGAACTGCTCTCTCATTTCGCGTGCAGCGTGGATGCAAACGGGAACCTGAGCATTAGCGGCAACCTGACGGTGAGCGGCACCAAGTCGTCCACCGCGAAGGTCCAAAACGGACGCGAAGTGGCGCTTTATGCCGTGGAAAGCGCGGAAAACTGGTTCGAGGATTTTGGGAGTGGCGAGCTGAAGAGCGGAGTGGTGTGGGTGCCGCTCGACGCTTCTTTTGCGGAGGCAACGAATGCGGCTGTCACCTACCACGTATTTCTGACTCCGAACGGGGATTCCAACGGACTCCGTGGCACGAAAAACCGCGACTTGCTTCGAAGTCAGAGAGCACAGAGGCAGAGATTCTAACGTGGCGTTCGACTATCGTATCGTTGTCAGGCGCCGTGGCCATGAAAACGATCCGCATGGCCGAGGTGCAGCGCGATTTGAAGACTGTGAACGCGGCGCGCCAGGACCTCGCTAAATTTGTGAGCTCTGGTGTTCCGAAGAAGGCAGCAGCCTTCAAAGCGCCTCAAATTGTTATGCCGCCGACGATTCGGTTTGCGCTACAGCGGCCTATCGCTCCCCAATTGCCTCGGATCAACGTCCCCCAAGCTCCGAAAGCAAGCGTTTCTCAACCGCCCCAAACGCGGTAGGCAAGCGCACTGGGGCTCATAGCGTTAGTTGAAACCTCACACCAGGGTGACCCACGAAATGGCCATTGGTCACCTCCGCCGACTCATCGGATCGCAAAGGAACCGGCGCAGCTTTTTGTCGCAGCGATGATTCTTTAGCTTGCAAATGCGGTATCCTAATGTTCCCCGTTTCCGCTGGAGGACTCATGAACGAGCAGCGGAAATACGCAATCCTGTTTGCGCCAACAATCCTGGCAGCACGAAAACTGAACGAGATCGGAAGGCAAGCCCTGCCCTGCGCCCGAGTGTGACGAACGTTGGCCGTAGAGCATCGGGCCGGGCAAATCCTAATCAGGCTTGCCCCGACTCTAGACACTTGGGATAATCACACCAAGTTTTCTAACCCTCACTCCCTTCCTCGTACGCGACGTGTGTAATGATGCAAGGCTTTTCTCGATCTGAGGTAAAGGAGGGGTTCATGGGCAACATCGGAAGCTTCAGCAGCATCGCTTTCCTCGCCGGACGGGTTATCGCTGGCTGTTTTTTCCTCATCAACGGCTTCAACCACTTCGCGAAGCTCAGCATTATGACGGGGTATGCAAAGAGCAAAAGCATACCCGCTCCAGCTGTCGCCGTGCGCGGCACCGGCGTGCTTCTCTTGTTCGGTGGAGCGAGCCTGCTGTTTGGCTATCACCCGACGATTGGGGCGGGCCTGCTGGTGATTTTCCTCCTGGCGACCTCGTTCGGCGTCCACAATTTTTGGTCGGTCCAAGATCCGATGACGAAGTTGGGCGAGATGACCCGCTTCCTAAAAAACATGGCGCTGCTCGGCCTGCTGCTAATGACGTTAGCTATCCCGAGGCCTTGGCCCGTAAGTCTCGGCCGTTGATGAAGGGGGGCTCAGCCATTTAAAGCGGCTGATCTGACAAAATTGCGGACGGCGGCCGGCCGGGACCTGCTTTCGTTTCTGCTGCTGCGCTGGACGGGTTGCGGGCCTCCGATACGGTAGGGTTGCGATGGGGCGAGGTCGATTGGGAGACGCGGGAGATTAACCGCCTCACGCAGAAGCGCAAGAAGCGCGTCATTCTTCCGATTCACCAGGAGTTATTCTTTGCGCTCGAGGTTGAACGCGACCGGGGGAAGCCACAGCCGGAAGATCGCATACTCAGAAATTCTGAGACGAACGGGCCACTTACGCGCAAGGGCCTATACCTGGGAATGCCTTGGACGCAGAGCCGGGACCCTGGACCGCACCCGCACCGCTATCGGGACACCTTTGCCGTAGATCTGCTGGCGCGTGGCGCGTCGCCCTACGATGTGGCGAAGCTCCTAGGCGACACTGTGGACACCGTGGAAAAGCACTCCGCACCGTTCGTGAAGGAACTGCGCGACCCCGCACGTCGGCTTATGGAGAGTGGCGAAGGACCGGAGAAAACCGATTGCACGATTTCTGCACAACAGCCTGCAGAGAAAGGCAGGATCCAATGAAAGCTACTGATAATACAAACTTTGTTGGCGGGCGAGCCTGTAAGCCGGATTCTGTCGAGCGCGCCCTTCGCGAAACGAAAGGCGCGCCGCGGCGATCATTCCTCTAGGTCACGGTTCGCACCGTGACTCGAGCAGCCTACCCGAGGGTTTCCGTTCGCTGCGGCTTTCGCCGCAACGAACGAAGCACGTCTTCGATAAGAAGACGCGCTCAACGAGCCGGGCCGGCTCTCCCCTCCTATTTGGCCTTGCACCACGCGGGGTTTTCCGTGCCTCCGGTGTCGCCACCGAAGCGGTGGGCTCTTACCCCACCTTTTCACCCTTGCCTAACGTTGCGTGCTTTGCGTCGGCGTCTCGCAGGTTTTCCCGGCGCGACTGCCACCGTGCTCGCTCCGCCGGCGGTCTATTCTCTGTGGCACTATCCGTAGCTTAGCCGCACCGCGTTCCGGTCTACCGGAACGCTCCACGCCTTCGCGTCGAACTCTGCCTCGCGGCAGAGCCTGCGTGGCCAGCCCCCTGGCGTTACCAGGCGCGTCGCCCATGTCCTGAGTTCTGGCCGGCGCTCGTGCGCCTGCCATGTCTCAGGACGGTGTCCGGACTTTCCTCCCGCTTCGGCCTCGTGGCGGCGGCTTTGCCCCGCCACTTCTTGGCTCTAGCCAGCGATCACCCGGCTCACCCGCCACTCTAATTATACGCCACCAGGGCTCGCAAGGAGTTGGCATCCCCGCACTGCACTCCCCGTTAGGACATTTCACAGAGCTAGATTCTCTCATTTCAAAGCGAGAAGCCTCTCAAACTCGCTCTCGTTCAATATCGTCACTCCCAACTCTTTCGCCTTGTCATATTTCGACCCCGGATCCGTTCCCACGGCCAGGTAATCCGTCTTCTTGCTCACCGACCCGCTCACTTTTCCTCCATGCTGTTGCACAATCGCTTCGGCTTCCTCCCGCGTTCGGTTCGCGAGCGTTCCGGTAAACACAAACGTCTTCCCTGCGAACTTGTCGCTCTTGACCTCGCGCTTTTCCGCCCTTGGCCGCACTCCGGCCTTCGCTAGTTTCTTGATCAACTGTCCGTTCGACGGCTCAGAGAAAAACTCCACAATGCTCGCCGCCACCTTTGGCCCCACCTCTGGCACTTGTTCGAGATCCTCCTCTTTCGCCACGGCCAATTCCTCTAGCGATGAAAAATGTTCGGCCAGCAATTGCCCCGTTCGCTCGCCTACAAATTGAATCCCCAGCGCGTAAATCAGCCGCGCCAGCGAGTTCTTCTTGCTCGCTTCAAGCCCTTGCAGCAAATTCTGCGCCGACTTTTCCGCCATGCGTTCCAGGCCTGCCACCGGGTCTTCTTTGAGCGCATACAAATCCGCAACGTCCTTTACCAACCCCTTGTCCACGAGCTGGTCCACAATCTTCTCCCCCAGCCCGTCGATGTCCATCGCATGTCGCCCCGCATAATGCAGAATCGACTCTTTCCTTTTCGCCGGACATGCCGCGTTCACGCAACGGTACGCCACTTCCCCTTCCACGTGCTGAATCACGCTCCCGCATTCCGGGCAATTCCTCGGCATGTGAAACGGCCTCCGGTTTTTTCCCGGCTTCACCACCTTCAGCACATGCGGAATCACTTCACCCGCCCGTTCGATCAGCACGGTGTCACCAATCTCGACGCCCAGCCGCTCGATTTCATCCATGTTATGGAGCGT
>DATAIH010000226.1:0-11483 GCA_036262755.1 Candidatus Acidiferrum sp. | reverse complement strand
TGCCGCCACTGGAGGGTTTGCCGCCTCGATGCTGATCAGAACCTTCGGTTGGCGGGCAGTTTTCGTGGTTGGAGGGGCAGCGCCCTGCCTATTGGCGGCTCTGCTCCTCGGCCTGCCGGAATCAATCCGGTTTCTGGCGCTTAGGCGCGGCCGGACTGCTCAAGTGAAGGCTTATTTGCGCAAGATAGCGCCAGATCTGGATGTGCCGGAAGATGTGCGCTTCGATATTCCGGAACGCAGGGAGCGCGGGTTTTTGCTGGGCCAGCTGTTCCGCGATGGTCGAGCGGTGACCACTTTGCTGTTGTGGGTGATCTTCTTCATGAGCCTGTTGGATCTCTATTTTCTGAACAGTTGGCTTCCCACGGTGCTACACGATTCGGGGCGGCAACTCGGGACGGCATTGCGGATAACGGCGATTTTTCAGGTAGGCGGCGCCATTGGCGCGTTCGTGTTGGGCCGGACTTTCGATCGAATGAAATCCTTTAGCGCGCTGGCTGCGGCTTACGCGGGAGCGGCGGTATGCGTCTTCTTCATTGGCATGGCGGGGTCCTCTTTGACTGTGCAAACAGCCCTCGTTTTCGCGGCTGGGGTCTGCGTGGTCGGCGGGCAAATCGGATCCAATGCGCTGGCTGCTGAACTGTATCCCACAGCAATCCGGTCCACGGGCGTGGGCTGGTCGCTGGGCATCGGCCGAATTGGCTCGATTGTGGGTCCGATGCTGGGCGCTATACTGCTTTCTTCTCACCTGGAAGTGAGACAGGTTTTCTGGGCAGCTGCTGTGCCTCCGGGCATCGCCGTTATTGCGGCGATGCTCGTCAATCGTCGTGCTATAAATTTCACAGGCTATGAAACCAATGAAAATAGACGTTTTTAATCATCTTTTCCCGCGTCGTTTCTTCGATCAGTACATAGACTGCCCCGGCGCGCCAAAGGATATCGGCAAGCGCGTACGAGCAATGCCGACGGTCGTCGATCTGGATGCTCGTTTCCGTGTCATGGACGAGTTCGGAGAATACGTTCAGCTCATTTCGTTGCCGTCGCCGCCGATCGAAAAGCTGGCGGGACCTGACAAGTCGCCGGACCTGGCGCGTCTGGCGAACGACGAGATGGCGGAGTTGACAATCAAATATCCGCACCGCTTCCCGCGTTTCGTGGCCTCTGTTGCTCTCAACAACCCGGAACAGGCGGTAGCGGAAGCGGTTCGCGCGGTGACGAAGTTGGGCGCGTGCGGCGTGCAGATTTTCTCGAATGCTGCGGGCAAGCCGCTGGATCTACCCGAATTTCTGCCGCTTTTTGAAGAGATGAATAAACGCGAGGTCGCGCTGTTCCTGCACCCAGCGCGCGCCGCCGACATGACTGATTATGCGAGCGAGCCAAAATCGCGGTACGAAATCTGGTGGACTTTCGGCTGGCCATACGAGACGAGCGCCGCGATGGCTCGTCTGGTGTTTGCGGGTATCTTCGATAAGTTCCCGGGGATAAAGATCATCACTCACCACATGGGTGCGATGATTCCGTATTTCGAAGGCCGCGTAGGATGGGGCTGGGATGCTCTGGGTTCGCGTAGCTCGGACGAGGACTACACGGTTATTCTTGACCGAATGAAGCCGCATCGCCCGGTGGATTACTTCCGTAAGTTCTATGCCGATACGGCGTTGTTCGGAGCGGCCGCGGCCACTCGGTGCGGCTTGGAGTTCTTCGGCGCGGACAACGTACTTTTTGCATCGGACGTTCCGTTTGAGCCGCTGCCGGGCCTGTACATCCGCGAAACCATCCGATGTATTGAATCTCTGGGTTTATCGAACGACAAAAAGCAGCTGATCTACCAAGGAAACGCCGAGAAACTACTTGGCCTTGCTGGGGCGGCGCCCCCGAGATGACACGCGCCTCGGTCAGTGCCTGGTCGTCTCACCGGAAAAGCACAGGGTCCTGACCCGTTTACCCCTTGACGATCGTATTCCCGGCAGGTCGGTAATTTTGGGATAGCGCGCCGTGTTCATCTGAATTCCGTACCGTATTTGCGTGCAATCTCATTGATCTGCTCTCGCGTGAGCCGCTTTGGCGGCACGCCTGGCGGATTGCAGGTCTCGCGGAAAAAGCCGTCCAGGCCGGCAGGCGATGTAATCCAGAGTAGAAGCAGTTCGTGATCGGGATTGGCAAACCCATGCCAAGAGTTTTTAGGTATGAATATTGTTGCCGATTTCTCAAATGGGTGCCGTACATCATTCAGTATGAAAACTCCGTTGCCTTCGAGAACGTAGAAGGCTTCGTCCATCTGGAAGTGCCGGTGGATCGGAATGCCTGCGCCGACCGTCACTTGCTGGGTCCCCAAGGCCAGATTCTCAGAACCTGTGGCAAAGCCGGCCTTGATGAAGATGTTGCCATGGTCGCGAAAGTGAACGAGATGTTCGCCTTCGGCGGCGCCGAGCACATATCCCTGTGACGCCGTGCTCTGAGCCCGGGTGATGCCTTGCGGCAATACTTGGCTGATGGTGAGGCTCCCCAAGCCGGACAGAAAGGATCGGCGTTTCGGCTCGCGTGCGTTCATGACCGTCTCCTCGATCGTTTTTCAGGACCCTGGACAGTGCGAATCGAGCGAGTGGTAAGGCGACTGCCTACAGCGGGTTGTCCGGAAAGATGAGTGTCCGCCACATGTGCGCGACGGGACTATTGTCGTACCCCAGCCCTTCCTTCGGCTGTTTGAAGTGGCGACCGATGATGTCGATGAACGGATCGACCGAAACCTTCATGGTCGGATCGAAGGCGTACAGATCGTGCACAGTAATCATGCGCGCGTCCATGTACTGCTTGTGATTGCGGGCATACTCGTAGGCTCGCTTGATGTAGGGCGGCGGCACATAGTCCTTGCCGAATATCTGGTTGTACATCTCCGGGTACTCGTAGCCGACCGCGTGATCCGGAAAAAAGCGCAGGGCCTGATGATAGCGGATGCCCCAGCTAATCTTCTCCGAAACATAAGGCTCCATCATCTGCGCGCCCCACCAGCCGTGGTCGACCTTGATCAAGTTAATGACCACATCGTGGAGCAGGCAGGCGAGGATCATTTCTTCTTTCTCGCCCTTGCGCATTGCGTCGGTGGCGCTTTGCAGCACATGCGTGGCCGGCGCGAAGCGGTATTTGAAGAAATCGACGAGCGTTGGCTTTTCCGGCATCGGCTCGAGCTTCTTCAGTGGCGGAGCCTGTTTCTCGAGCGGCCCAGGCGCCCCGAACAGCACTCCGGCACCACGCCGGACTTTGAGTTCGTTGGTAGTGGTCTGCTCGTCGAGGGTCTCCATCATATGGTGTTCGAGCGCGTCGGCGAGGGTCTCAGACGGCATGGCGCTAATAGCAGCTGCGGTTCCCAGGGTGGCAAGGAAGGCTCGACGATCGATTTCCATATCGGCATCCTCCTGCGGTTGCGGCGGAGCTTACCGCCGAAGCTCCCAGGATTCAACGGGAATTTCCCATTTCACATTTATCAACTTTGCGCGCCCACACCTGACGATCCCCAACGGCGGTGAGCCCTGATCTACTTGGTTGCTGCAACTACTCGCGTAAGCAGGGTGCACCGAATCGCGTCGGGCTCGCCTCTGGTGCCGGGCGGATGCCCGGCCCTTCCTACGCATTGGTCTAGAATTACGCGGCTCCTCGCTTTGCCGGCGAAATCTTCTCCAAGGTCTGAATGGTGATCTGTTTGTAGCCGCCTTCGACGCGAACGACCATTTGATTCTTCTCGCCGACGGGCATTTTCAGCTCCATCGGGTCGTGCTTCTCCACCACGGTGCCCGAGGCGCGAACGCGAGCATTCAGCAGACTCCTCAGCCGTTGATTGCCATCGGCTGGAAAGTACAGAACGCCATCATCGGTCGCAATCGCCAGCGGGACGCCCCGGGCGAGGCAAGCCGCTCCGCAGTCTCTGTGCGACGCGCGGGTAGCGGCTGGAGCATGCAACATGAAGCATGCAGCATCCACGACTTTCCCTGTCACCGTGACGGAATCAGACTCGGGAGTTCGACCGGGAGCAGCGAAGCCGGCAGTCTTGGGCAGAAACGGGCTGCTGTTGAGACGATATACGGCATTGAACACTCGGGCCTGCGCCGCGAGGCGATTCCGAACAAAGGCTGCCACGGCCCCTTGCTCCGTATCGTCCTCTGGTTTGTCGACGCTTGGACAGGGAGAGGATCCCGCGCCGGCATAGCTCAGGCAGCGGTTGTCTTCAAAGGTGTTCGTACCAGGGGTCGAGAAGTCTTGGATATCGGCACCGATCGAAACACCAAACTCCCTTATGGCTTCGGCAGGTGGGTTTCCGAGAATAACGTTCCGGCGGATAGTGTTGCCGGTCACTTTCCCGCCTCCACCAAGATAGACGCCGTTGATGTTTCCTCCGATTTTGTTACCGTCAATCAGGTTGTTCTGGCTTACGCCCAGGAGCCCCAGCCCGAAATTATTGCTATTCGCGGCGGAGGGGCTGGACTTCGAAGTAGCTGAGCCGTTTCCGTAGAATGTGTTCAACCGAACTCGGTTGTGGCTGCTGCCAGCCAGTCAAGTCCCGCCGCAAGATGCCCCGTTTGAACCACCGGCGTCGCTAGCGAAAACGTTGTCTTCAAAGGTGCTGTCCGAGGTGCTGAAGGTCTGCATGCCGCTCCAGCAGTTACGGACGGCGGTGACCTTCTTCACAGTAACTTCGGTGCTCGGGTGGCCCGTCAAACCAATTAGGAGTCCCCAGCGCTCGAAGTGCTGGATGATTCCCGGACCTTCGATCTTTACGTCTGTTCTGTCGATCGCGGCGATGCCTACGCCAAACTTGGAATCCGTCGGAAGACTGCAGCCGGTCGGAGGGGTAACGGGTCCCGTTATCGTGTGTCCATTCAGTCGCAACTTGATGTGATCGGCTCCGAAGGAGATGCACGGATTTGCCCCGGGGTTTGTCAGCGGCACCGCGCAGGTCACATCGCCGCTGAGCTCGCTGTCATCATAAATGATCAAAGTGGTGGAGATAGTACCGCTGATGTCCGTGGCCTGTGCGCGTGCGCCACAGACGAGGAGCGCAAATACACAGAAAACGGAAATGGTTATTCGCCTGGAGAGGAGCTGGGCCATAGGACCTCCTGACGCCGTTACTCAATTTCACTATGGGGGACAGAACCTGGTGCGGCGTGATTGTGGGCTGAGCCTAAGCGCGAATCCACCGCTTGTCAAGGACGCGTATCGCGCCGCAGCGGTCTCGTAAGTTTAGGAGCGTGAACGTAGTGGTAGCTGAATCCAGCATGCCTGGGCTCCCTTCCGGAGTCATGAGCTGGAGGCGCCTATTTTCGAGTGACGGGATTCCGTGGGCGGAGTGCCCTAGCAGGGGAGCGAGGTTGCAAGAGTAAGGACAGCAAGTGAAGTGTGGGGGAGAGAGTTCGGAACTCAGCTGGTATCGGCGGATGCGGGTTGTGACAAGCTGAGCCAAAGCAGATGAACGAAATCCGCGGCGGTGCGAGGAAGATGGCTGCCGCGGCGCAGATAGCGCAAGCGGTACAGCCGCTCGATGGTTAACGCCAGACTCGTGAGCAACCAAGTGATTAGCAAGCTGTTTGTTTGATGATGGCAGATATGCTCGAGATCATGGCGGTTCTTGGCGTCATTGAATCCTTGGTTCTCGATTTCCCAACGGCTCTTGGCGCGGTGAAATAACACCCGACTGCTGACTTCTTGTATCGAGAAATTGGTGAGCCAGAACGCTTCAATGACCTTGCCGTCCGGTTTCTGTTGCCGGTAGCACAGCACGCGTACGGTTTCCCACCGTAGGCTTTCCCACGGATCGAAGTCTTCGGCATCCCAAAGCTCAACGCGATCGTCGCCGTAGGAGAAGGTAAGTTTGGGAGGTTGAGAACGAAATCGCTCTTGCGCCGCGGCAAACAGTTCGGGCAAGTTGGCTTTCAGGCGCGCCACCACCGGCAAGCCCAGCTTGCCAGCAGCATGGAGAAAAGGAGCGGTGGCGTATTCCCCATCGACAACCACGTAGGCCGCGAAACGGACGCCGAGTAGCTTGACGGCCCGACGCAGCAGACGTTGCCCGGCGGCGTATTCGCTATCGCCCGGTCCATAGGGTTCGACATCAAAAGGGAGCGACAGTCCGGTTCCCACCACGGTGGCCAGAACCAGATGGTGCCGGTAGCCGACAATCTCCTTCTCGCGCCTCTTCTGGTAGGGGCGACAGAGCGCGCAACCGGAGTTCTGGCAGCCTCCGACGGTCGATCCATCCACGGCCAAGCCGATGCCACCGCTGCTTTCGAAAGCCTTGTTGCGCTTAGCCTGGTGCAGTGCACGCGCCAAGGCCACTCGCGTGACCGTTGCATCTAAACGCTCCGTGAAGTAGTCGAGAGCATCGTCACTGAAGGACTGGCTCACCGCCAGGGCACGACGCGCCGCAGAGCGCACTAACCTTTCCACCGCCAGGAACGAACAGGCGCGCAGCACTTGGCCCATCAGCAGCGACCAGAGCAAAGCTTTGGCGGGAATTTGTGGTTGAGGCCGACCATCTCCGGGCGATCGGAAATAAGATCCCAAACCCAGGCACCGCGTGACGTAGATCCACAGGCGGCGTGGGGTGGGGCCTTTCATCGGTGTCGTTGTTCACGGGCCAACACCAGCAGTCGCGCGTTGGCCGCGAGCACTTCCCGCACAGCATCCTGAAATTTACGGCCCGCATCGACCTGTTTTTGGACTTCCTCGACCCATTCTTTGGGGATGCGCTGCGCGTGCCTTTTCCCGCCGGCCATGAACACTAGGGACCACGCCGCATGGCCTTTGCCTTTGGCACAGTGGCAAGTAGGCTTGCCACAGCGGGTGTAGTTGAGGACCAAAGAACCGGGGAGTAGGTCGTCCGGGATGGGGAACTGGCGGAGGAGTTCAAACTTACGTTGCCGTAAACGAGAAGCGAGAGGGCCTTTGGGAGCGATCTTCATCTTGTATATATATTTACACAAGAGATCTCAAAATGCAAGCTATTCTTGCGAATGCGAAAATAGGGAACCGGTGGTGAAAAGTCAAGGGATGGAAAAGAACCGCTCTGAATCAGGGTAATTGCGTCTGGTAGTAGTCAATGTTCCGGAACGCCTGATCGCGCCGTGGACGGACAGGACGGACGTCGACACGACGAACTTCGATGGTTGACGAAGACCGACGGGCACTTTCTCAGGTGGCTTCTCGGAGTGGTAAGGCGCGCCGCAGGATTAACAAAGATGCTGACGAGACCACTTACTGCGCTTACCATGTTTTGATTCACGGTATATTCTTGGTTCTGGTGGTGTTCTTTCTGAAGCAGGGGTCATTTGGATCAATTGCCTATCCAGGTTTCGCTTGGCTTCTGGACCCAAGCTTGACGCGGTCCTTGCGAGGGAGTAACCGAGAGTGGCGGCGAGTTTCCCCCAACGAGAAACAAAAAGCGTCGTTGCAAAGCGCAGCGTACAGGTGTCTGTCCTGCTTTGGATCGCTTGCATCGCGGCTATCTTTCCGTTGAGCCACGGCAAGCTGCCATTCAGCAGGCCCGCCCTGGCAGGAGCGTCGCTGCTCGCACAGGTCATTCTGCAGGCTATCTCGCCCCTGCCGCCGCTGCTTTTGATGGGAGTCACCTACCTACTCACTCGGAGACGAACCTTGCCGGATGTATCGTCACGCGCGCCGGCAGCATCCACCGCGCTTCGAGAAACGCTGGTGCTTTGGCTTTATGGGGCTTGTGTGCTGGGCATTGGACAGCTTCTCGGCCGCCGACTGTTTGGGGAAGGAATCGGGTTGCATTTGAATGGGTCACTTTTCGGACCGACGCGCGTGCAGACTCCGCAGGAGGTTTGGACTTGGTCAGCCTACAATTTCGTTTTCTACGCTGTGGCACCCTACCTGTTTTTTCGCAGGCGAGGATACTCGCGCGAGGCTCTTAATTTGAAATCGTCCAACGTGCGAAACGACGCGCTTGTGATTTTTGTCATCTTGGCGTTGGAATCGGCGCTGGAATTCGCGGGGAAGGGCGGTCTAGGTGTGACCCACCACCAGTTTATGATTGGCGGGCTGATTTCATTCGTCGTGCATCTGTTTGGGACCGGACTTCCGGTGATGATATTCATCTACAGCATTCTGTTCCCGCGCTACCTAAGGCTGACCGGCTCGGGGGCAACGACCGTGTTGCTCGGAGCGCTGAGTTACGCGGCGCTGCACGTTTTCGAGTACTGGACGGTCTACGATTCACTACCGCATACGGCTCTTTCCGTGATTTTTGTCGTCACTACGTTTTTCGGGCCTGGCCTGATCAAATCGTATCTCACGTTGAGGACGGGAAACGCCTGGGTCCATTTGTGGGCGTATCACGCGATTGCCCCACATGTGACCTCGGACACGCCCATCGTCGTGAAGATTTTCGGGCTTCGATAATTCGGTCTGGGTTGGCTAAAAATGAGGGGTGATGCTTGCCGGGACTCTCGAGAATAGTCGCGACGACTCTAGCCTGGTCCTCTGCCGCGATCGGAGCTGCCTTTTGAAAGACCCATTGTCGCCAGGCCATGTTTACCGAGCCTGTACCTAATAAAGGAACCTCTCAGCGAAGAACGTTCGGTGAAGATGCGTCACCGGTATCCCTGACCAATCGAAATTCCTTTCCGCGATCCAATGATTGAAAGCCCCATGGCTCTTCGCTTCACGACGCGCGGAGATCTGCGGCGTGTTCACGATACGGGAGACACGGACTTCCTTCGCGGTTTGGGCGAAGAATGCGGTTGCTTCGATCAGCCCGGAGCAATCGGATAAACGAAATAGGCGCCGTCCACGCCTCCCGATTTAAGGTTTGCACACGCGTCGCCGGCGACGGGATGATGACCAGTCGCAATCAAAATATCGCTTGACACAAATAGTAACGAGCGTGACAGTGAACCCGTCTATCCTCGACCCGTCGAAAGGAGTCCCAGCCCGTGGCGGAGAAAAAGGATCCTGAACAACAAAAATCCCTGGAAATGCGCGTCGCTGAGTTGGAAGACAAGCTCTCGAAAATCTACATCACAGAAGACGAAATCAAGGCATATCAGAAGGTTGTTGGATTATTGGGTGGGAGCCAAGCTGGCTATTTTTGCTTTATCTGTCGGTGGCCGCCGATCCCTCCGTGCGCTTGCCGCTATCCGTGCGTTTGCTTCTGTTTTGAATGCGGTGGGGGGTGTTTCCCTGGCGGTGGATCGGGCTCGGGTGGCGGCGGATTTGGAAGCTTAGGCACATGAGGCTAAGCACTGAATGTGCCCTAATCCCTGTGGGGAAGTAGCAGAACGTGCGGCTTCGCAGCTGAATAGCCCGGTCAGACCCAGTACAGCCTTTGGTGCGAACCGCGGCCTCGCGCGAGCCTCGCTGTTTTTCAACGCAGTCGGGTCGATCGAGGAGCCACAAGTACGATGGAAATGCGAAAGGCTGGCAACCCAAAACTGCCAAGCCACTTTTACACGTGGTGCGAACCGCGAGACAACTCAGGAGAGGAATCCCTACACTTTGCCTCTGAAAGAAGAAGAATAAAGATAAAGGGTCGCTCGTTTCAGGAGTTTCTGCAGTACGTTTTGCCTCTACTCGACGGAAGTCACAATGTCGCCGAAATTCAACACGCAGTGTCGGACCTATTCTCGGAAATAGACATAGAGCACTGCCTCGAGCTTTTGGCCTCTCAGAATCTTTTGCAACACGAAGACGATGAGATTGAATTGTACTCTCCGTTGGGCCAGAGTCTCGCCCCGCAGTTAAATTTTTTCCATGAGATCGGCACAAATCCCAAACAGTCGCAGAATCGCTTGGCAAACTCGACTGTATCGGTCATAGGCCTGAGCGGGGCTGGAGCCCAGGTGGCGTTATCCCTGGCTGCCGCCGGCGTGGGATGTGTCCGTTGTGTCGACTCCTCCGCTATTACGGTCGGCGACACCTACCTAGCGCCCACGTTCTTACCTTCTGACATAGGCGCAATGCGAGCCCAGGTTCTCGCCGAGCGGATCCGGGCTTGCACCCCAACTGCGAATATTATTGTCCGGGATCAGGAAATGGCGAACGACTCCGATGTTTTGTCAGCGATTGCGGGGTCCGACTTTGTGGTGAATTGTCTTGACCGAGGCCAGGTTTCACTCGCTTATAAGCTCAATCGCGCTTGTCTGAAAGGCGGAACTCGTTGGACTTCCGGAGCTCTGTCAGGTACAGAAATCGTGTTGGGTCCCACGGTACATCCTTTTGAATCGCCTTGTTACCTCTGCTACAAGATGCGAGCAGTAGCGTGCGCGGGAAACCCCGAAGATGAGTTCGCCTATGAGCGTTTTCTGGATCAAAGGAAACAGGACGATAGTGGCCGGCGGGAAAATATCATCTTCGGCTCTTTATTGTTGTCCAGTTGGCTCGGATTGGAAGCGTTTAAGGAACTTACGGAAGTCTCGGAGTCTTGCGCAATAGGTTCGATTCTTGTCTTCGACCTGCTTAATATGGAATCGACTAAGCACGTGGTCCTCCGAAAGCCGTGGTGTCCTGCTTGCTTCAAAGACCGCGATGGCGCCAAGCAGCAATCGCAGAGTGATTTCCAAAGAGATGCATGACACTAATAGACTGCTTGAACTGGTGAGCTCAAAAGTTGGGGTGATCCGTAGTTTGTCGCCCATGTTGCGAGGGGCGGAAGAGCCCAATCCGCCTTTCCTCTACGAGGCCCTTTTGTCACACTTCGATTTTCGCAAGACCCCCGCTTGGGAGCGTTCTGCATGTGGCAAGGGACTCACGGAGTTCCAGGCGATCCAGGGTGCGATTGGAGAGGCAATTGAACGCTATTGTGCATCTCATTACAATTCCAATGGCGCTCGTTTAGGGCCTTGGACTTCCGTTGCACCCAACGCGGTTGCTCCCAATGAGCTTGTCCTGTATTCGGCAAATCAGTACTGCAGACCCGACTTCCCTTATCGACCATGGGACCCACTCGATGAAATTACTTGGTTGCCTTTAACTGAGTTACCCATGAATCAACAGATTTTTTGTCCGGCCGCTTTCATATTCTTGGCGCTCAGCGAAAAGTACAAACAGGAAAACTACTTTTGTCCTCCGACCTCCAATGGTCTGGCCGCCGGCCCGACACGAGAGTTCGCGATTCTTCGAGGTTTATGCGAACTTATCGAGCGTGACAGTTTCCTCATTTCTTGGATGAATCAGCTTCCCGCTCCGGAGGTTGAATTCTCGAACGAGTTGGCGTTCGCATCTTCAATTCGTGAACACTACCGACGCTTTGGAATAGAAATCCATATCTTTGACATTACAACGGATCTTCCGATCTACGTGATGATGGGACTTGCTGTAGACAGAAGCGGCCAGGGTCCCGCTGCGGTTGTTGGCCTTGGTTGTCATTTGGACCCCTGTACTGCGGTTACCAATGCGGTGCTCGAGGTCTGTCAGGTCCGGCCGGGTGAACTTCAGCGTTTGATGCGAGAACGTCCGGCGGAGAAACTGACCGCCTA
>DATAIH010000225.1:0-8651 GCA_036262755.1 Candidatus Acidiferrum sp. | reverse complement strand
GGCGGGCGAAAGCCTTAGCACCTCGGCGATGCGGTCCATGTGCCGCTCCATGGCAAAAAGAGACTGCGGCGCGCCAAAGCCGCGAAACGCGCCATGCGGCGGAGCATTCGTCGCCACCGCTTTGGCGCTGATCCGGACGCTCGGCCAATGGTACGGGCCGCCAGCATGGATGGCGCCGCGCGAGAGAACCACGGAGGACAATGTCGCGTAAGCGCCGCCGTCGGTCGTGAAATCGATAGTTCCACCCAGTATCTTTCCATCCTTGCTCACTGCCGTGCGGTGGCGGGTTCTTGAAGGATGACGCTTTGTTGTGGCGGCCATATCCTCCATGCGGTCATAGATGATTTTCACGGGTCGTCCCGACTTGACGGCCAGCAGCGCCGCATGGGCAGCGATCATCGAAGGGTATTCCTCCTTGCCGCCAAACGCGCCCCCTGTTTCGAGCTGTACGACGCGCACGCGATCTGCCAGCAGCCCACAAAGTTTCATCAAAGCCTTGTGCACGTAGTAGGGACACTGAAGAGATCCCCAGACCGTGAGTCCCTGCCGAGGCTCGAAAGCCGCGATCATTCCATTGTTCTCGATGTACAGCTGTTCCTGCGCTCCCGTCCGATATTCACCTTCCACGATGCAGTCGGCCTTCTGCCACGCACTCTCTACATCGCCCTTTTCAATCAGAATGGTCTTGAACGTGTTGTCTCGGCCCGCAATAATCTCCCGACGACCTTCACTTTCTTCCATCGTGAAAATGGCTGGGAGGGGATCGTAGCTGACCGATACGGCTCCTACCGCCTTTGGCAGAAGATGCCGGTCTTCATGAGCCAGCAAGAGAATCGGCTCTTCGGGATGGTTAACGACTCCATCCGCGAGACACGGCTGGTCGTCTTCGATCAATGCAATGCAATTCTTGCCGGGAATATCTCTTGCCGAAACAATGACGAATTCCTGCCAAGCAATCCCCGGGCCGAAAGTGATTTTCCTGATCTTGCCGCGTGGAATCTGGCTCCGCACCGTCGCACCGTACAGCATGCCGGGCAAAACCATGTCGTCCACATAGCGAGCCTGTCCGCTGACTTTCTCGCGCCCTTCCAGGCGCGGAACGGATGTTCCGACGATGCGATCGCCTTTCATACCTAACCCTGTTACCGCCGGTACTCCCGCCCGATGGGCTTTCCGGGAAAGCTGCCTTCGCTGAATACCGGACTGCCTCGAAGGTAGGTGGCCTTCACAACCCCGCGCAATTTCTCTCCCAAGTAAGGAGAAAGCGGATGACGGTAATACAGCCGCTCCTCGGTCAGTCGAAACTCACCCTCCGTGTCGAACACGACGAAGTCGGCATCGTATCCCGCTGCGAGCCGGCCTTTCCGGCCGTCGCAGCCCGCGAGCTTCGCAGGACCTTCTGCCATCCAACGAGCGATATCGCCGAGCGCAAACCCTCGCGTGCAAGCCTCGGTATACATTATCGACAAAGCCACGGATAAGCTCGCAATGCCGCCCCAGGCAGTGCGAAAATCTCCTTCCTCCAGTCGTTTCATTTCCGGTGGACAGGGGGAATGGTCGGTTGCAACGAGATCAATCGTTCCGTCTCGCAGGGCCTGCCACAATTGCTCGCAATTCTCGCGGTTTCGAATCGGCGGTGCGCACTTGTGCAGCGTCGATCCTCTCGGAATAGTTTCTTCGGCCAGGTGCAAGTAATGCGGGCAGGTTTCGACGCTCACCGGAAGTCCCTCCGAGCGCGCGTCCCGCAACTCGCAAAGCGCGCGGCTCGCGGAGAGATGCACGATGTGCAAACGAAAATGGTATTCCCGGCACAGCGACAATAACATTCGAATCGCCAGGACTTCCGCTTCCTCCGGACGTGATTGCAAATACGTCCGATAGCAAGACCAATCGGCATGCGCCAGGCTCTCGGTCGCCGCATCGATGGGGCCGGGAAGCTCGGCGTGGACCAACAGTGGCAAACCGGTACGCGCAAGGTCAGGCAAGGCGGCTCGCAACTGGGGCTCTGAAACCATCGTGAAGCTGTCGATGCCGGGATGAACGAGAAAGCATTTGAAGCCGGGCACTCCCGCGTCGGCGAGAGGCTGGATGTCGCCCTGGTTGTCCGCTACAATTCCTCCCCAGGTCATCCATTCCACTCGGCATCGGCCCTCGGCCGCCCTACGCTTCAGTTCAAGCGCCGCCACCGTGGTTGTGCTTGGCACGCAATTTAGCGGCATGTCCACGACTAAAGTGTATCCCCCGGCAGCGGCCGCCCGCGTAGCCGTTGCGAATCCTTCCCATTCCTCGCGGCCCGGATCATTGATGTGCACATGGGAATCCACCAGGCCGGGAAGAATTGCCGCGTTGCCAAAGTCATACGTTTCAGCCCCGGCCGGCACTCGTTCGGGAGCAACGACTTCCCGGATCAGCTCTCCTTCTACCAGCAAAGCGGCCGGCCGCACGCCGTCTGGAGCTACTACCCGCCGGGAATGGAACGCTCGCAAATTCATGGTATGAGGCGCGTCCGCACAAACTCTTCCGTTTGAGCATGAGGGTAGCTTTCCACTGTTACTTTTTCAACCCGCCTCGGGCGGCAATCCCGCGCAAAAGGACTCTGAATGACACGAAACCAGGCATATACTTGCAGGGTTGTCTCGAGCGGGGATGCCCGCTCAGCCTGCAAACCTTCTTGTACTTGCAGCAAACCAACGAACCTACTGGTGATGGCAGAAGATGAGCAATCCTTTTATGGTACGCGCCATTCAGCTCTCAATCGATGGTGTTCAGTCCGGACGAGGAGGCCCTTTCGGAGCCGTGGTCGTCAGAGACGGCAAAATCGTCGCCGAGGGTGTAAATCAGGTCACTTCGACAAACGATCCCACTGCCCACGCGGAGGTGCTGGCCATCCGGCAGGCTTGCACGAGCCTCGGCGTGTTCCAGCTGCCCGACTGTGAACTATACACATCCTGCGAGCCGTGTCCCATGTGTCTTGGCGCCATCTACTGGGCTCGCCTAGCGCGCGTTTATTTCGCCAACACCGCCGAGGATGCTGCCAAGATCGGGTTTGCAGATTCCTTTCTCTACACTGAATTGAATAAGCCCCATCTCGAGCGCCGCATCCCCACGATCCAGATGATGCGGGAGGAAGCGCTCGCCGGTTTTCGCGTGTGGGCCGCTAAGCCTGACAAGATAGAGTATTGAGCTTTCGGGCCGCAAATCCTCCCTTACTCGTTCGCAGCCGCCGCTTTCCTGACGCACGCCGCGCCTTTTCTGCCTATACACTCCTGTTTCTCAGCTGCTCGTCATGCGTCTGCTTTCTTCTTTTGCTTACTCGAGATACCGAGGAGCTGCCCATCGAGCGGCACAGTAGAGATTGGGCAAAAACACAAGTAGGCGTAGTATTCGCCTCATACGGTCTCATGGAGACTCTATGGGAGGCGCTGCTATGCCGGTCACGGTGAAAAACATTTCGCTTTGGCGGAAAGAGGTCAATAACCAAGTCGGGACGCTCGCGCAGACGCTTGAGCCGGTTACCACTGCCGGAGCAAACTTGCACGTGCTGATGGGGTATCGATATCCGGGCGAGGGAACAAAGGTGGCGATTGAGCTTTATCCCGTCGCAGGCAAGAAGGTGACTGCGGCTGCTTCGAACGCGGGGCTGTCGGCCTCTTCCATTCCGACGCTCCTAGTTGAAGGTGACGACCGGCCCGGTTTGGGCTTGGCCATCGCCCAAGCCATCGCCGGGGCAGGGATCAACCTGACCTTCTTTGTGGCTCAGTCCATTGGGAGAAAGTTCTCGGCCGTGCTTGGGTTCGAGACGGAAGCGGGCGCCAAGACCGCGGCACCACTCATCAAGAAGGCGACCACGAGCAAGAGGAAGTGAAGGAAGAAAGGCATTGACCTGTACGTGGGTACAGGGAAAAACTTTTTCGGGCAGCTGTACCAATTCGGGACCGTTCGGTCAGGCGCAAACCGTTGTTCGTGGGGTATGTTGTTGACGCCGAAAACTGGTTCCGGCGGCACGGCAAGAAGCTCCTGCGGAACCTAAACCCAACAATCGAAGCACGATTCTTCATTCGCACGCACGGACGGCTGTCCCCGGAACAGCGGTTCAAGCGGTCCGTTGCACAATGCGAAATTCGGGCCCACTCAAGGAGTGGAGCGGACTGCGCCGATGGAGAGCGGCCAGTTCGTTCCGCAAAATCAGGCACCTAAGTAGTCGGAATGTAGAAGCGGCCATGCAAACGCAGCCGTTCGTGCCGCTGTGTTGCGGGAGCCATTCTGCGAATAGCGGCTCCCGACGTTTGGGGAGGCAGAAATGCAGCAAACATGGTTCGAGCAGTATCAGGAACGGCGAGCGGTAATACGACAGAAACAGCAAAACAACTTGACGGCGGAACAGAGTGAACGCTACGCACAAGAAGTCCGCGGCGGGATGCAAGACTTGGTCCAAGTGCGGAGAAGAGAGCGACAAAAGGAAGCGGAAAACGGTGTTTTTTTTGAAGTGACGGAAGACCAAGCGTCGGCGGATCAAGACAGTAAATGGCCCGCGGGCTCGGCTAGACATCCCTTTCAGCGGGTTGCCGACTTGTCGTTGAAGATAGCGGGGCGGAACAAGAATCTCAGAGACCGTTTGTTCCGGCTCTTCGGTGAAGAGGCTGCAAAAGGAACGTGTGCCGCCGCCATTTACGAAGCCGTGTGGGAAACAATCAACATTCTCGCAGATGACGTTCTCGATGAGGCCATTGGCGTTGTTTACGATGAACCCAAAGCCAAAACAGCGACCGCTGCTTGATTAGGTTGAGCGCCTCCATGGAAGGGCAAATTTCAGGGTTCCTTATAGGCCGCGGAAACGGACGCTTTCTAGCAGCTAGGCTAGCTTAGGCTAGGTGTTCCGGTTGCGCTCGGGCGAATCATCTTGGCGATAAATTCCGCCACTCGCTGGGTCAATTTTATAACCGAGGAATGTTTCCCTTTTGAACCCAAAAACATCGTGATACTCGATCACTATGTAGGCGCTCAGAAACTCGCCGCGCTTTGCGGAGCCCAAGCAAGTGAGGTCAAGACTCCGAGACCGCTCCTTGCCCGTACCGAGCGGCCCGACCGGTCCGAATTTCTGGCCATCGCTCCTATTAGGACTGCCTAGGGTCGAACCCGCAGAGAGAATCTCTAGATGACCATATACGTTGTCTATCCAACCGGGACTTCTGCCCTCATTCTTGCAAATCAACTTCACATTTGCGGTCACGCGCTCGACCGTGCCTTCGGGTTCGCTCTTAGTGGCGCTCTGCACGACATGCAGCACTGACTTTTCCGACCAGTCGAGTTCCGCCATTACCCAGGCACGCTCCGTATGAACAAGAGACGCGGCGCCGGCTCTGGCAGCAGACGCATTATTCTGTGCTGCTTCGACTTGTTTTTGGTAAATGCTTAACTGCGCAAGTGTTTCTCGGTGTTGTTTCCGACTGTCCAGCCTGTGCCACACGAAGATGAGGATCAATGCGATTCCTTCGAGCCAAATCGCAATGTACTCATGTGTTCTTAGCCACTCCATGGAACACCTGCCATGTCCCGCGTAATGATTGTTCGCCTTCGGAGACTAGCACTCGCATCGCCTGCCTGACAAATAGAGTCGCCGGTCGATCCACTACCCGGCGCAGGCCTAGGAGGCCTTCGGCTTGAGATGGACATTCTCGAGAGTTTGCCGCTATCGGACGCGTAGGTAGCCAAGCAAAGACGTTGACACATAAATACGCATATAGTAGTTTCACATACTATTGTAGTAGCACATGACCGCGACCTTGCCAAAACTGACGAACCTGGAACTTCAGATCATGGAGGCGCTCTGGAGCCGAGGCGCTTCCTCTATTCGCGAGATTCAGGAAGCATTCCCGGAAAGGCGCAGACCGGCCTATACCACCGTTCAAACCACCGTATACCGCATGGAACGCAAGAATGCGCTGCGGCGAGTCAAGAAAATCGGAAACGCGCACATTTTCGAGGCCCTCGTCTCGCGCCACGCCGCCCATCGCCGATTGATTGACGACCTGTTGAATCTTTTCGGCGGCCAGACGCAGCCGGTCATGGCCCACTTGATTGAATCCCGCAAGCTAACGCTTGCGGAAGTGAAGGAGGCGGAAAAAGCCTTGCGAAGGCTCGCGAGAAAGGAGAAATCGGCATGACCCTTCTTGCGCTGGCCACGTTTTCATCTTTCTCGTGGGAAGGGATGGGAATGCGCCTGGCCAACCACTTGTGGCAATCCACGGTGTTTGGCGGAGTCGTTTGGTTGCTGACCCTGCTTCTGAGAAAGAACCAGGCACAAGCGCGCTGCTCGCTGTGGCTAATTGCGTCCGCAAAATTCTTGATTCCATTCTCTTTGCTCACTGGCTTGGGGAGCCATCTGGCACGGTCGAAGACGCCTGCAATAGCCCAACCGGAGTTCCTCATAGCGATCGAGACAATCGGCCAGCCCTTCTCGTCCACAAGTTCAAATCCCGTTAGTTCGCCCGCATCTTCGAGTTCGTTTGCAGTGGCGCTTCGTTTCTTGCCGGTTTTTCTGCTCGTAGCGTGGTTGTGTGGGTGTCTCGCGGTGTTTTGCTTGTGGTGGCTGCGCTGGCGGCGCTTGCGAATGGCTAGGCGCGCAGGTTTGTTGGCGAAATCTGGACGCGAACTCGAGGCGTTGCGGCGTGTGAAACAAAGCGGCCGAATGAACGGCCAGATAGGCGTGATCCTCTCCGAATCTGCTTTGGAGCCAGGAATTCTTGGCGTCTTCCACCCCGTCCTATTGCTGCCGGCGGGGATCTCGGAGCGCCTGAACGACGAGGAGCTAAACGCAATCCTGGTTCACGAACTGTGCCACGTTCGTCGCCGCGACAAGCTGGGAGCGGCGCTCCACATGTTGGTCGAAGCGCTGTTTTGGTTTCATCCCCAAGTTTGGTGGATAGGAGCGCGGCTCGTGGACGAACGGGAACGCGCCTGCGACGAAGAGGTGCTGCGCCTTGGCGCCGCCCCCCCACGTCTATGCCGAAAGCATCCTGAAAGTTTGCAAATTCTATCTCGAGTCGCCTTTGTTCTGTGCCGCCGGGGTCACGGGCTCCAATCTCAAGAAACGAATCGAGGCCATCATGATGAACCGCCTCGCGCGAAATCTGGGCTGGAGCAAGAAACTGTTACTAGCCACGATGGGCGTGGCAGCAGTCGCAGTCCCAATCATATTTGGCCTGCTACACACCTCGCCAGGCAATGCCCAGTTGCAAGGGCAAGATTCTGCCTTCATTGCATCTCCCTTTGAAAGCGTTTCCATCAAACGAAATACGACCGGTGAGCCTATGGCCGGCTTTTCAAGGCACGCACGCAAGGGGCAAATTCGTTCGAGCCCGACCGGTTCGTGGCCACAAACGTCTCGCTGCATATGCTCATTGCGGCCGCTTATAAAGTTGGGGGTTCGGAGATCTTGGGAGGGCCAGACTGGGTGCGCTCTGAAAACTACGATATCGAAGCGAAGCTGAACACGCCGGTAATTGAGGAGCTGAGTAAGCTTGGCTCAGATCAGCGCATGCTTGAGTGGAAGCGCATCCTTCAGGCACTTTTGGCAGACCGCTTTAGACTGGCACTGCACCGTGAAACGAGAGAACCTCCAGCATATGTGCTTGCCATCGCGAAAGACGGCCTCAAGCTTCAGGAGGCGAAACCCGGTGATACTTATCTTGATGGATTCAAAGACCCTCAGGGCCGCCCCGTTGGCCCGGGGGCCTTATTCCAGCCGGGACCGTGCAAGTTGGTAGGTCAAGGGGTTCACATCGTGGACTTGGCGAAGACGCCGTCTATGAATTATCTGGGCGGACGGACCGTTGTGGATCAGACCGGTCTCTGGGGAGTTTACGATTTTTACGTTGGACTGCCATACCGCTTTTAAGGACCCCGGCGAGTCTATTTTAACGGTTTTGCCAGAACAGTTAGGCCTTGAATTGAAACTGCTTGACAACCTCGTCATCGACAGTGCAGAGGAACCCTCGGAAAATTAGCCAAGGCTGCCCATTCACCTTTCGCCCCCATGCTCTTTGACCATGCTTCGAGGACTCTTGTCCTCGCGAAGACCGACAAACTTCGTATGACGTAACCGATCCGCTTGCGCTTCATACTGTTCCTCTTCTTTAACCGGCCCCTCGTTTCGTTCGGCTCAAAGTGGAAATACCATATTTCCCCGGTGCCCGATCAAGGAGCGGGCTAGCCGAACCGAGCAAGAATTTGTCAAAGAATGTCCGCACGTAGTCTCGAATCAATGACAGAGTCAGTTCTGCGTCCGCGGCATTATCCGCGCCCAAGCGCCGACCGAAATCGGCCCAAGCTGGCTGGACAGCCATATCGCAAAAGGTCATGTGGTTGGCGTCAGTGATCTCCACCCGGTATCCCGGCCTGCCTTTCAAATAAAGAGACGAAAGCTCTTCTCCCACCTGCGCCTGCCTGGCTTTGTCCTTTTCGTCGCGTGGCGCTGTCCAGTACTGCGGGGAGACATCTTCCTTCATCACCAGCAACGGCTTTGGAAGGGCCGTTTTCGATAGCACGCCAAACGGAGAGCCATCCAGATTCAGCACGGCTCTGATGCGCCGGTCCTGGAGTCCTGTCAGAATCGATGCCGCACCTCCAAACGAATGACCGAAAGCACCGAC
>DATAIH010000224.1:0-10856 GCA_036262755.1 Candidatus Acidiferrum sp. | reverse complement strand
CTGATATGGAATGACCAGTCAAGTCCTTTTTTCTTTTCCTTTAGAAGGCAGCGCGAGTGGCGGTCGAGACGGCTAGTGCGACGGTTGATCACTCTGATATTCGCGGGTCGAAACCGCATAATCGTGATCCGTCGGGAGCTGCCTCGGACTAGCATCGCGGGTTCGGTTCGAAAACCTACCGCATAGTACTTCCGAGGATTCTCCTTTCCATGCGCCTCTCGGCCGCTACCCACGCTGCCTCCTTAGGAAATTCTTGCCGCAGAAACAACTCACCTCACGCCGCTCGCCGTTCCAGGTTCTTCTGCTCTGCCTCTGCTTTTACCCCAATGGCCCAGATAAAACCCAATAGCTCCCGTCCGATCGCGGTCACCACCTTCTCTTTTTCCTTGCCCCGTGCCATCAACTTCCGATAGCGCGCATGCAACCGATGTTGCGCTTTCCAGGCAATCTCGCAGATTTCTGCGCTGACTCCCGCTTGCCGTTTCTGTAAGGATTTCCCTATGCTGGGCGCGTGGCGGTACGCCCAGGCGGCCTCCACGACCACCCGCCGCAGGTGCGCATTTCCCGTCTTGGTGATTCCCCCGCGCCAACGACTTTCTCCACTGGAATGTTCGCTCGCTACGATCCCACCGTAGCCCATCAACTGCCGCGCCCTCGTGAATCGCGATACTTCTCCCAACTCGGCCACGATGGTTACCGCCCCAACTTGAGCCACTCCCCGCAGAGCCTGAAAGGCCTCGATCACTGCGCGCATCTGCGGCGGTGTCAACTTCACCGCTTCTTCGATCGCTAGATCCAGCCGTGCGATGCGACCTTCCGCGTGCTCCACCTCATGCAAGTAATCCAGCAAGGTGGCTTCTTGCGCCATCTGCTCGAAGTGCACTTCGTGTTTCACCCATGACAGGTAGTTCAAGGTCCAGGGCTTCACACTCGTCGGCGGCCGCCGGCCGTGCCGCAAGAGAAATTTGCTCAGCCGATGTTTCGCCCGGAGCTGGTCTTTCTTTGCCGCCTCCCGAGCTCGCACCAGATCGCGCAAGGCCTCATGCGCAGCATCCGGTACCCACACCGGGGTCAACTCTCCGGCCCGATAGTTCCGCGCCAGCTTTAACGCATCTCTCCGATCGGTCTTCACCCGCTCGCCCGATTTCACTGGAACCAGCGTGGGCGCCACCACTTCACACCTCGCTCCCAGGGCCGCGAGCTGCCAGTACAGGACATACCCTGTAGGGCCCGCTTCATAACAGAACCGCAGCTGCTCTACCGGTCCCAGTTTCTTAACCAGCTTCCGAATCGACTCTACCCGGTTCGGTATGACCCCGAGTGCCCTCACCTCTCCACCCTGCTCGGCAACTGCCACCGCAATCGTCTCCGCATGGACATCCAAACCAACAAATTTTATTCTTTTCACGACCGGCTCCTTCGCTTGTGGCTCTGTACTGCTTGTCTTGCGATTCGCAGCATAACCCACGACCGCGAATCGTAGCCGGTCATTCCATTTTGACTAGCGTCACCCGGCCAGAAAACCCAACACTGCGCTGCCCCGCGCTGCCTACGTTATGCTTTCAACATGGAGTTTGTGGATTGACTACGGCACGACGTGCACTGGTATTGGCTGGAGGCGGATTCGCAGCGAGCGCATGGGAGATTGGCCTCATCAGCGGAATAGCTGCTGCAGGCGTGGACCTGCGGACGTCCGACTTGTTTGTAGGCACTTCATCCGGCGCCAGGGTTGCGCTGCACTTGGCAAGTGGTGCTGACCTTGAGGAGCTCTTTCACCAACAACTCGGCCCGATGCCCAGAACTGCTGGCTCCCGCCCCGCTGTCGACTGGCGCACTGTTCGTGCCGAGTGGGCTCGCGCCAAAGAGGCCGGCGGCAGTCCCGCAGCGGTCCTCCAGCGCGTGGGAGCCTTGGCGCTGGGGATTGCCGGACCGAAGGAAGGGGACCGTCGGCAAGAAGTTGCCGCTCAACTTCCCGTGCAAACATGGCCGACCAAGCCTTTGCTGGTCGTGGCTGTCAATGCGGACACAGGTGAGCGCCGCGCCTTCGACAACAACTGTGGGGTCGACTTGGTGGATGCGGTGGTCGCGACAACCGCTTTCTTTGGCTGGCCTCCAGCACGGATTGATGGGCAACCCTATATCGACGGTGGGTTCTACTCCATCGACAACGCAGACCTCGCCTCTGGTTTCGACCAAGTAGTGGTATTGACGTTGCGGCCGCTGGTTCCAAGCTCATGCGTGGTTTCATTGGACGAAGCCGTAAATATCCTTCGTGCCGCCGGAACGCAGGTCAAAGTGATTCACCCCGATGAAGCATGCCTGGCGGCGTTTGCGTCGGTTGGTAGCACCATGAACCCAGAGGTTCGTGGGCCGGCCGCGAGGGCGGGGCGTGCACAAGGGCAGCGGCTCGTCGAGGAGGGATGGCTGTCTTGATGAAGGGCAATGAGTGCAACCCGACTTCGAGTCTTCGTTAGCAAGCCGACGCGAGTCACGTTGGGATTTCGCCCTGGCTCAGGAACCTGAATTCGCAACGAAATTGTCGTGTGCCAGCTTCGCGGCCTTTTTCGCAAAGTCGAAGGTTGCCCGCAGATTGCCGCCGAAGAACATCACCTTACCATTCAAGTCACGTTCGAGGACAGACTTTCCATCCTTGTCGGTAAACTGGCAATGAACATCAATAGATGTCTCGCCCGTCACCGTCGTCACCTGACGCGCCATTTCGCTTCCCTTCTTGAATCCTCGTACCGTGCTGTGAAGCACGACGAGATCCGGCACGCCGGCCGCATTCTTGTCTCCATCGCGGTACACGTGCTGGAATCCGCCCTTTTTCTCCAACTGCTGGATCAAATGCTCATAAAGCGAAATCTGGAATTCCACCGGGAGCTTGATCTCGTCCGACTGAATCATCAGGACCTGAATGGCCGAGGCTTTACTGACGAGTGGAGGCGTCGCCTGCACGCGCCATTTTGGAGTCGCGAGAGAAATAGTCAACACCAGCAGGCACGCACCGAAAACTTGGATAGATGTCTTCACGGTTTCTGCTCCCTCGCCGCGTCCGTCTTCCGATTTGAACCGCTGGAACTATCCTGCAAGGGAGCGCTCGTGCGCGCGCCCTGCGCCACCAGCAGTTTCTTCAGCGGCTCCGCTTTGCCGACCGCCATCGTGAAAATGGCACCGTGCAAGCCACCGTCCGAGTCGCGGTATTGGATGGTCAGTGTATCGAGTTTCGATCGGAACAAGCTTAGGAATCTCCCGCCCCCGTAGGGAGCAAACATCGTGAGCGTGCCGAAAGACCCGTGAATCATGCGTTGGCTGTCGTTTCCCGTAACTACATCTTCTATCGCCGCCGTGGCCACGACTGCCTTCGCCCTGGAATCGACAAATCGCAGATTCCCGTTTTCGATAGCAAGCGTTCCCTTGGCATTTTCCTTGACGCCTCTCAGCCCCACAACGTGCACGACATTCACGCGGTCGGCCGCCTGCTGCGCAAGACTCGGAGCTGCCAAAGCACCGAACAGCAACAGCAGAAACCCAATGGACACTTTCCAGGATGGCCATCTCATTGCTGCCTCCACTGCTGCCATTCCTCGAACAGCACAGGCTGAAAACGCCGGACCGTCTCGGAGACTATACCGTCAGGGAGAGATAAGGGCCCAGTTTAAAGCTTCAAACTCAATACGTGCAGAATTCGGGAATGAACTGAAGCCCCGATGATACACGTAAACCAGTCGGTGACAACAATCTCATCGGGTCGGAAGTCGCTTCTGAGCTCTCTGGGTTCGGTGATCCCATTCCACTTGATTAGCACGCATAACCGGAGACGTTCCGAGCACGGGCTTGCGGTGAATGTAATCGAGACCCACACAATAAGAGCACAAGAGTGTTACCCTCTGTGCCACAATCTGTGCCGGTGTTCGCGCCTGACGAACCCATCGTCAAATGGCGGGGGCGGCCTCTCCGTGTCAAATCGAAGACCGCACTATTTCTTATGAGGAATCGCAATGAAACTCCGTCTGCTCTCAGTGACGCTCTCCTTCTCTACGCTGGCCCTGTTGTCTCTCTTGCTCATTATTGCTGCGAAGGCGAACAGCGATCTTGCCGTTGTCGCAGCCATCACGAAGATCGAAAATGATACGGTTCAGGCTGACCTTGCGAACGATAGATCGTTTTTTGAGAACTTCTTGGCCGAGGACTGGACCTTTGGCGACAGCGGCGGTTTCTGGCTGACGAAAGCTGAGTTGTTAAAGAGCTTTGCCCAGCGGGCTAACACCAAAACCAGCTTCGAGAGGATCAGCGATTTGAAGGTTCGCGTGTATGAAGGCACTGCGGTTGCCACGTATAGAGACACGTTCGATGGCGTGTTCAACGGGGAACATCGAGGCAGGACAGTGATCAGCACGGATACGTTCGTCGAAATCGGTGGCGAATGGAAAGAAGTTGCCAGCCATAGCTGTTTAGTGAAGTAGATCTGACTGAGTGGTTGCTCGTGGAGCGCGGTGAGGTGAGTTCCTGGCAAAACGCATAAACGGATTTGCTTTAGTGATGTTTCGCGAATTCCCAACTACGTAATAACCACGTTTCAAAAACGCTTCCACGAGTCCAGCGTCGATCCCTGTGCGGCGCAGGTCGCGATTGTTGTTTTCCGTTGCTGCGTTGTCATATTTTCTCCTTTGAATTCAAAGCTCGCGAACGCCGTGGCTGCGAATAAGAAAATACGTAGCCACAGCAACGAGCAGGGTGCCGTTGACCACGAGCACAGCTGGCGCGCCAACGCGGCTGGCGAAATATCCGCTAACGAGGCTTCCCAGCGGCATCCCGCCCCGAAACGCAACCATATAAATACTTGTGATACGGCCGCGCAGTTCGTCGGGAGCAATCAGCTGCATGAGTGAAGCGATGGTAGAAAAAACGATAATCAGGCTGGCGCCGGTGAAAAACAGCAGGATACTGCTCAGCCACAAAATGCTCGACAAAGCGAATGCGACGATCAGCAGGCCGCACATCACCTGAACAACCAGCACGGCCAGCCCCATGCGGCTGTGCTTCCCGAGCCAGGCGACGGCCAGCGCACCGCAGACTGAGCCTGCTCCCGAGAACGCCATTAGGCGGCTGTATTCTCCTACCCCTTGATGAAACACTCTCTGCGCAAATAACGGAAGGAACGTCAGGATTGCGAACGCCAGGAATGTAGTGGCGAAGGCAAGCACCGTGAGAGCGAGCATGCTGCCCCGGTGCCGAACGTAAGACAGACCTCCGCGCAGTTCTTCGCCCACGCGCTTGGGAGCAGCGGGGGGAATGTGTTTAACGCCCAGCGACATCAAGGCAACAATCACCACCATGAAAGACAGGCCATTCAGCGAGAAGCAGGACACCATGCCGAAGAGGGCCAATGCGCCGCCGGCAAGTAACGGTCCAATCACGCGGGCGAGATTGAACTGAATGGAGTTCAGGGCAATCGCGTTGGGCAAGTCGTCTTTTGCGACAAGAGAAGGGACGAGCGCCTGGGACGCGGGACCACCGAACGACTGCGCCAAACCAGTGATAAACGAGAGCAACAAGATGTGCCAGATGCGGACGACGCCGAAATAGACCAGGAGGGCGAGCGTAAAGGCACACGTCATCTGGACATATTGCGACATCAGAAGGGTGCGGCGGCGGTCGACGCGGTCCGCCAGGACTCCACCAATGAGCGTGAATAACATGATGGGAAGTTGCTGCATGAAGGCGTCGAGGCCGAGAAGAAATGCGGAACCGGTTAGCGAAAGAACGAGCCAGTTCTCCGCGACGTTCTGCATCCAGGTACCAATGCTGGAAGTACAAGAACCGAACCAAAGAACGCGAGAATCGCGGTAGGCGAAGGCCGCCAGCATTCGGCGCACGCCGCGAGTCGCGGCGGGAGCTGGTGCGGCGTCCGCGGTTTCAGATACTCGTGGACCTGGAATGGAATCAGCCAAGGCAGTTTAAACCCTTAAGATCTAGAAAATTGCAACCGACGCGATCATCGTCGCGGTAAATGTTTCGTGCGTAACCTGCAAGTACAATAGTCATGAGGGCCGAAACCGCGCAGCAGGTGGAGCCACATCAAAACTGAGGTCGTCGACGGTCAGGCGGACCCTGTAGTTAGAGAACACCGCTTGCGTGGTGCGATTGACGGCTCGCTGCGCCTCAGGACCGAACTTCTTCACCGTGGCGACATGCCCTTGCAGAAAGTCACCCTGTGGCGTCATGAAGGTTCCATTTTCAGTCAAGATGGATGCTCGGAGTTCGGCATTCTTCTGAACGAGCGCCTTCGCAAAGGTATCTCCGAGCGCGCGAACGGATGCTTCGTCTCGAGCCTCGCTGGCGCTCGCAGAGCCGATTGCACCGATGACGAGCGTGCCTGCGAGAACCGCTAGGCCGAGACGCTGCATCAGGCCTCGGAGCGCGGCCTTTGGCTCGTGAGACGCTGAAGCAGTTCGGTACGTTTGTGAGATTTTCATTTCTTTCTTCGCAATTCTCATTTTTCTCCTTAGTTGTCTCACGATTAAAAACAGAGTTCGTCACGCTCTCGCCGCAATCACCGGCCAGCGAGGGCCGTGTAGCTCCCGGTCACCTTTGATGAAGTAAGAGACGGTTCGGTTTTAGTTGTTGTATGCGAAAGTCGCCCTTAGCGACCACATGGTCGCATAAGCCGGCGGCGACGCCTGGAACCTGTGCATTAGGGAGGACTTTATGGTTCCCGCGCATTCAAACGATGTCTCGGTCGCACGGCTCATCGGCTTTGAAGTGAAAGAAATTGCGGATGGACGAGCCGTTGTATCCCTGGCGAAGGGACAACGGGATGCAAATCCCATGGGGACGCTCCATGGCGGAACTGTCCGGTCGCTTCCCAGGCGAAGAGCAGGGTGAAGCGGTTAAGGACGTCCTCCGAACCAACAATCCGAGCAAGCGGATGGCCGATCCGTTGGAAATCGCGAAGCTGGCAGTTTACCTCGCTTCAGACGATTCTGCGTACGTCGTCGGGGCCGGACGTCTTGATCGACGGCAGGGTCACGGCCATTTCGGGGGTGGGCGTCTGAGTTTGGTTTCAGAGAGTCGAGGCCGTTCCTGTTCCCGCTCAGGCAAGGGACGGCTCGAACTGCCAGTCCCGTCATGCCCAAAAACTGTCGGCCGAGACATTCTGTGCGATGAGCGCTATCCGACCCTGGAGCGTCAGTGTCAACGTCATACCAAATCGCAACTCTCAGATCAGGAAAGGGGAAATATGACTTTTGAAGCATCGCTCATAGATTCAGCGCTTAGGAATTGGCGGTCGAACGTTGATCTCGCGGGCAAGCTCTTTGGAAATCTGTCACAAGAGCAGCTGCTACAGGAAGTTGCTCCTGGAAAAAACCGGCTGATCTACCTGTCGGGTCACCTCACAGCGTCTAATGACGCTCTCATTCCGCTTCTCGGCTTCGGATCCCGGATTCATCCGGAGCTTGACTTGATGTTCGTGTCGAACCCAGATCGGACTGTTCCCACCAGCTTGTCAGGTGCGGATTTGAACATAATTTGGCAAGAGACCAGTCAGATTCTTTGGACAGGCTTCTCGAAGCTGTCGGTCGCCGACTGGCTGCAGAAGCATGGTGCTGTATCTGAGGAGGATTTCTTGCGGGAGCCGCATCGTAATCGGTTCACCGTTCTACTCAGCAGAACGGCGCATATCGCCTATCACTTGGGCCAGGCAAAGCTCTCGGAGCAAGCGCAAACGTAGAACATAAATTGAAAGCGGACCGTCGCTAAGCGTGACGGAGCAACCTTCACACCGCCACGTTGGAGTTTCCTTGTCGTTGGAAATGTAGACGTAAGGGAAACCAAGCTTAGGAGGTAGAAAGCAAAGTTTTGAAAAGCATCAAAATACGAAACGCATAAAGAGAGTTGAGCAGAGCACTCGAGCAGGGGAGGACAAAGGTTGCTAATTGTACTCCTCAACGCTAGAATTCCCCCACTTACTAAGGCCCACCCATCTGTTTCGCAATATCAGGAGGGGATATGAAAGCGAAAGCAACCGTACTTACCTTGGCGTTGTGTTTTGTCGGAGTGGCACTATGCATCGCCGCCGACGGATTCATGGGAACCTGGAAGTTGAATGAAGCCAAGTCAAAGATCGGCCCAGGAGCTCCAAAGAACACTACTGTTGTCTATGAGGCGGCGGGAGACAGCGTGAAGGTCACTATCGATGGTACCGACAGTGAGGGCAAGCCGTTACACAGTGAATGGACTGGCAAGCTCGATGGCAACGACTACCCTGTTACAGGGGACCCGAGCGTAGACATGCGGTCAATAAAGAAGGTCGATGACCATACGTTAACCGCCACTCAGAAGAAGGATGGCAAAGTTACCACTACTGCCCGGATCGCCCTGTCCGCTGACGGCAAGACTCGCACGGTCACCGCAAACGGGACGGATGCGAAGGGCAGCAAAATCACCAGCACTGCAGTATACGACAAGCAATAACGGGAACTTATGCAAGCTGACGATGAGAGTGCCCACGCAGGGCACTCTCGGAAATGACGCGGAACACTCCTTATTGCGCCGCAACAGTGTGCGAGCACGTTGAACAAAGCAAGCCAACAGTGCCCAACGAAGCCAGCAGTTGCCGACAACCGCACACGTAACCTATTGATTCTGCGTGCGCCATTGGCCGATTGACCGTCGTAGCGCGTTTGCAGATTCATCCAGAACGTCGGACTGTTCTTGAAGTAGTGCGCGAAACCCAGCGCTGTATCGGCTGTAATTCCGCGTTTCTCATTCACGATATCGGCTATTCGCGTCACTGGTACGCGCAAATCCGTAGCCATTCGGTTCATGCTCACTCCGAGTGGGCGAGAGTCAGCCCTTGACGATCTTTTTGGAGTTGGGGTCCCACAGCGCTACGGCTTTGCCGAAATAGGCGAAATTGGCCAAATGGCAACCGATGGCGGCGTTGTTGCCAAAGATTTCATTCTCGACCACCGGCTTTCGGCTCCGCACCGCATTGAAGAAGTGGGCCTGATGATCCGGAACGGGATCGTAGCCCGGAGGCGTGGCGAACGTCTCCACTTCCTTCTCCGCGCGAAACTCCAGAGGCGCCGGGATTGGGTTTTCTTCGCGCCATTTCTTAAGGTATTCCTCGCGCCATTTCGCGGGCCAGCCGTAGATCGAGTAGCCCTCAGGCTGCGGACGAGTGTCCTGCGGCTTAAACGTCACTGTCGAGTCCTTGACGGTCATGGTTCCTTTGGTGCCGTAAAACGCCAGAAGACCTCCGGCGTCATTGTTCAGGTTGCAGCGAAGGACCATGCGGAAGTTCGCGTAATCGTAGAGAGTCTCGATTAGGTCCGGAAAATCACGGCCGTCTTTCCAGCGGAAAAGGCCCCCGGTCGATTGGGCGCGCTGGGCGATCATGTTCGTGCCGGTGATGAAATGAATGCCCGAAATCAAGTGCACAAAGAGGTCGCCGGCCAAGCCTTCGCCATAATCAGCAAAGCAGCGCCAACGGAAGAAGCGCACGGGATCAAAGGGGCGCTTCGGCGCGCCGTCCAGAAAAGCGTTCCAATCAATGGTCTGTTCGCTCGCGTCCGGGGGGATGGGATAGACCCAAGCGCCGCTGGCGTTGTTGCGGTCCGAATACGCTTCGATCATGAAAACGCCGCCGAGCTTTCCCGAGTCGAAAATTTCTTTGGCTTTGGCATAAAGGATGGAACTGACGCCCTGGCTGCCAACCTGCAGGATGCGATTCCCCTTTTGCACCGCCTCCATCATGGCAAAGCCATCTTCCACGGTGTGGGACATCGGTTTTTCGCAGTAGACGTCCTTGCCGGCAGCGCAGGCGTCCACAACCACTTTGCGATGCTGGTGGTCCATGGTGGCGACAATGACGGCGTCCACATCTCTGCGGTCCAGAATGCTTCGATAGTCGCGCGTGGCGGGAACGTCCTTTTTGATTGCTTCGCGAGCGGCGTCGTGGCGCGAATCGTAGAGGTCGCAAACAGCGACGCACTCAACGCCAGGCACGCGAAGCGAAGCCTCCAGCAGCTCGCAACCGCGCACGCCCGTGCCGATAGAAGCGAAGCGCACGGTGTCGCTGGGCGCGACCGCGCGAGAGCGGGCGAAGCCCGGATTGGGTTCGATGATGGTGACTTTCGCGGCTGTGGTTGCTGCCATTGCGCCTGTCCCCATACGAATGAATTCCCGGCGAGTTAAAGAGCCCTGGCCCATCAAGGTTTACCTCCCAAAATTACGGTTTTGCGTCTCGGTGATGGCGCGTTGCACACGAGGCGTGCTTTCGGGTCGCAATTATCCCACGAAATGGAGCCATGGAAAGACGTTAGCGTGGCGAATGGCGGCGTTCCGTGCAACATTTGCTGATGCGTTGGGTCTTGACACTTAGTCGGAGTGCCTTATAGTGCGGAGAAGTGCGGAGAGAAAAAGTGCAGAGGACGCATATCCTGGCCATAAGGGCCATAACGACGATAAGGAGCGTGGCGATGAGGGACCATCTGTCAAGACTTAGTCCGGGCGTACGCCTAGTGGCGGCTCTGCTGCTTTCTTTGCCGGTTGCCCAGGCATTTGCCGCAGCACAAGCACCGGCTGCAAGCGGAGACGAACAGTTCAACGGCCGCTGGGACATCAAAACCGCCGGGGAGCATCCTCGGGCGTGGTGGCTGGAGGTTGAAAACGCGGGAACGGCTGAGCCGAAGGGCAAGTTCATCAGCGCGTTTGGCGGCGACTTGAACGTGATCGAAGAAATTTCGATCCACGAAGGCATTCTGCGTTTCGGCTGGACGCGGCAGCAGCGCTCGAGTGCGGATGCCGCGCCCACGACGCGAAAACTGGTTTACACCGCGAAGCTTGTG
>DATAIH010000223.1:0-19764 GCA_036262755.1 Candidatus Acidiferrum sp. | reverse complement strand
ACGTAAGCCAACAAACCGGTACCAAAGCAAAGCACGGCCAGGAGCCAAAGCACGCGAATGATCGTGGGATCCATGTCGAAGTAATCGGCAAGACCGGCGCACACGCCCGCAATTTTCTTATCCGTGGACGAGCGCATCAGTCTCTTCGTGCCGCCTGTTTCCGGCGAGAGTCCCGGCGGTGGAGTTTCCGGCTGTTTGGTGCCGCAGTTGTAGCAGAACCTGGACCCAACCGCGATATCTTTTCGGCAATTCGGGCAAATCATGGATTAACCCTCGCAGAACGCATTTTCTGCGTTCCATTATTAAATACGAAAATCATCGCCGAATAGTTTCCGTTCCTAGGGCCTAGTGTAAACCCGGCAGTCTCAGTACTCCAAAAGCTGTTTGACAGCCGCGGCGACGTGGCCGGTCTGCGGAAGGATCACGTCCTCCAGCTTCGGCTGGTAGGCGCAAAACGTATCCATGGCGGCCACACGCTTCACCGGAGCGTCCAGCTCATCGAATAATTGGTCCGCGATGCGCGCCGCGATTTCCGCCCCAAAGCCCCAGCTCAACATGTCCTCGTAGGCCACGATCACGCGGTGCGTTTTGCGAACCGTCGCGGAGATCGCTTCCCAGTCGTATGGCGAAAGCGAGCGCAGGTCGAGAATCTCCACGCTGACGCCCTCGCGCTCGAGTTGCGCCGCGGCCACTTCCGCGCGGTGCACGACAGCGCCGTAGGTAATGATGCTTAGGTCGCTGCCTTCCTTCACTACGCGCGCCTTGCCAAAGGGAATGGCGAAATCTGGCCCGGGGCTCTCTGAACGGTTATACGGCTGCCGGTAAAGGTGTTTGTGCTCGAGGAACATCACCGGATCATCGCAGCGAATCGCCGTACGCAGCAGCCCCGCGACGTCCAGCGCAGTCGAAGGCATAACCACCCGCAATCCCGGGCAGTGCGCGAAGATGGATTCACCGCTCTGGCTGTGATATACACCGCCGCCGGTGAGGTAACCTCCAATGGGCACGCGCAGCACCACGGGCGCCTTGAACGCGCCATTCGAACGCCAGCGCATCACCGACAATTCATTGCGAAGCTGCATCATCGCCGGCCAAATGTAATCAAAGAATTGAATCTCAGCGACGGGTTTCAAACCGCGCACCGCCATGCCGAGCGCGCGCCCCACGATGGCCGCCTCCGCCAGCGGCGAATTGAACACGCGATCGTGTCCGTACTTCCGCTGCAGCCCCGAGGTCGCTTTGAAAACTCCGCCTTTCCCTTTTACGTGCTTCAGGTTTTCTTCCCGGCTGGCGTCGGCCACGTCTTCGCCAAAGACGGTGATGCGCTCGTCGCGGGCCATTTCGTCGGAAAGCGTCAGCGCGACCATCTCCACCATGGTTTTCGGGGCGCCGTGGAAATGCGGCTCCGTTTCGAACGTCGCCGATGTCGGATCAACCTCCGGCGAATACACGTTGCTGAGAATGGAATCGATCGCCGGCGGCTCCGCCGCAAGCGCTTGATCGGCAGCCGCACGGATTTCCTCATCAACTTCCGCTTCGAGGTTCTCGATCTGCCTTTGGTCCAGGATGCCATCGCGCACCAAACGCAACGCCATCTTGGAAATTGGATCGCGCCGCGCTTCTTCCTCGCGCTCCTCGGGGGCTTTATACAGTTTCTCGTCGTCCGACAAGGAATGCGAATAGGGACGCGTCACGTGGGCATGCACGAGCGCCGGCCCGCGGCGCTCCCGGCAATACTGCGCGGCTTCTTTGCAAATCGTATAACTCTCCAACGGATCCGTGCCGTCACATTCGGCGACGTGCAGTCCAGGGAATCCGCGCACCAACTTCGAAATGTTGCCCCCGGCGGTTTGCACTTCGACGGGCACGGAAATGGCGTAACCGTTGTCTTCAATCAGATACAGCAGGGGCAGCTTTTTCGCGCACGCGACGTTCAGCGATTCCCAGAACTCGCCTTCACTCGTGGCTCCGTCACCCCCGGAAACGTACACGATCTCATCATCCTGGTGCCGAACGTATTGTCCCAGCGGCGCTTTCTTCGCCTGCGCGAGCGCCCTGGGGCGCCCTTGGTAATACAGAGTCGCTTCCGCGGCTCCCACCGCCTGCAGGAACTGCGTGCCCGTGCACGAGGATTTGCTGACGATGTTTAGCCGTGGCTGTCCCCAATGCGAAGGCATCTGCCGCCCGCCGGAGCTGGGATCATCTTTGGCGCCGACGCCAGCAAGAAGGGTCTCGTAGGGCGTTACCCCCAGCATCAGGCAAAGTGCACGATCGCGGTAATAAGGGAACAGCCAGTCCACGCCGGGCCGCAAAAGTAACCCCATAACTGCGCAAACCGCCTCGTGTCCCGCGCTGGAAATCTGGAAGAAAATCTTGTTCTGCCGCTTGAGCTGGATTTCGCGGTCGTCGAGCCGCCGCGAAAGATACATGGTGCGGTAAATGCGGAGGAGAGTGTCGTGATCGAGGTCCTGAACTTTGGGTGAGTCAAGCTTGGTCAGTCTGACGCGTGCATGAAGCGCCATTCGTTCCGTCCTCGTGTTAGAGTCAGGGGCTTGAGGCTCAGCGGGGTTTCATTATACCGGATTTGACCTACCGCCGCCGCAACGCGCATCCCTTGCCGTCGCTCGTGGCCTCCAGAGAATCAGTCCAATTTGGCTTCCGACCCTAGGCTTCTGGCGTACGCCGATGCTCCCTATGGGAGATGGCTTCGAATTGCGTGTCGGTCGCCTCGAATTCCGGATCATTCTGGTGAATCACTTTCGGCGACGCGCCCCTGAACGGTTCCTCGGCGGGAATCCGCGCGAGCCAGCGCTGCTCGGAGAGCTTTTCGTGGGGAGAAAAATAGAGCCGAACCAACAAACCCACCTTGCCGTCGACGGCGGCTTCAGGCTTGGCCGCTTCCGCTTTTGTCCCTTTGGATTCGCCAGACTTACTCCCTGCTTTGGCGGCGGTCTTTGCCGCAGGCCTTTCTTTGGCCTTCGTTGCGGGTTTTTCCGCCGGAGCCGGTTTTGCCCCGTCGTCCGTCCCGGCGCTCTCCGGCCGGTCCATTTTGTACTGCACCCGCTTGTCCAGGCGGAACGCCTGCCTCCATCCGTCAAGTTTGTGCCGCGCTTGCTGGGCCTTCTCCTCGTCCGTCCCGAAATCGAATCGAATATAAATGCCGTATGCGTGAGCCATACCTCGAGTCTGCGACGCCGGGGCACGCCAAGTCAAGATTCCGGCTGCGACCTGCTATGGTGGTTCCGCCGCGGTCTCGGTTTGCGAAAGCCGTTTTGAAGATGCTCGCGCCTGACCCGTTTCCAGGGTATTATAGGTGCTAGCGTAGACTATCCATGACGCCCAGGCCACAGAGACGGTGGCGTTCGCTCCTTGCGATGTTCTGTTTAGTCGCGGTCGCTCTAATGTACGCGCCCTTTGGCGGAGCAGCCTGGGCTCTCTACTCGGGCGCTTGCTGCACGTCCGGAAGGCAATGCCCGATCCACGGTCATCATCACTCGCAGACGGCTTCCCTTCCCGAGCACGCCATGGACTGCGGCCACGACATGGGCGCCAGGACGCAATGCAGCCTGTCGTGCTGTCATCATCCCGACCGGCCTGCGGTCGCATCCGCGGTTTTCCTGCTTCCCGCTCCTTTGACGGTCACTGCCATTATGGACTTCGAGGAGCTCGGTGGTTTTCCTGGGTCACGAAATACCGGCACTTCGATTGAACCTCTTTCTCCCCCTCCCCGAGTCGCCGCCTGAACTGCGGCCAGTCCTTCCACTTCGCTGATTCACTCGCTCCGCGGGCATTTCGCCCGCGCACCAGCCCATTCGGGGGAGGAAGAAATGCGGCGTATTGGGGTTCTCGTAGTTTTTCTGTTCGCGGCCGCTGGGGTCTCGGCCACGATTTTTGGCAACGTTCGCGGCATTGTGCACGACCCGCAGCACCGTCCCGTTCCGGACGTCACCGTGATTCTCAAGGCGGTCCATTCGGAGTTCACCGAGCGAACGCAGACCAATGCCCAGGGGGAGTTCCATTTCGAGGCCGTTCCACTGGGCGAATATACCGTTTCCATTTCCGATGTCACTTTTGTCGCCCAACCGCAAACCGTTACCGTGTTTTCCGGCACCACACCGATTCTGCATCTCGAACTGCGCCTTCCTTCAGAAAAGGAGACGGTCATCGTTTCTGCCGAAGAAGGCCAGTCCGAGACCGTCACGCCCTCGACTCTGGTGGAACGCCTGCAGATTCAGGAGACGCCCGGAGCTTCGCGCTCGAACAGCCTCGCGATGATTACCAATTTCGTTCCCGGGGCGTATCTTACCCACGATCAACTTCACATTCGCGGCGGACATCAAGTGAGCTGGCTCATCGACGGCGTGCCCATTCCCAACACCAATATCGCCAGCAATCTTGGACCGCAAATCGATCCGAAGGACATTGACGCCCTCGAAGTCCAGCGCGGCAGCTATTCTGCCGACTATGGCGATCGTACTTACGGAATTTTCAATGTGGAGCCACGCACCGGATTCGAGCGCAACAACGAAGCCGAGCTCACGCTCAGCGCCGGCAATTTCTATCAAACCGACAGCCAGCTCAACTTGGGCGGGCACAGCAATCGCCTTGCGTATTACGCCAGCCTCAACGGCAACCGCACCAATCTTGGCTTGCAAACACCCACCTCCGCGGTTGTCCATGACGCCGCCAACGGCTTTGGCGGCTTCACTTCGCTGATTTTCAACGCCACTCCGAAGGACCAGCTTCGCTTCGTGGCGCAATCCCGCCGAGACTTTTATCAGGTTCCCTTTGACCCTGGCGATCCCAACAACACGCTCGGTCAATTTCTCCGCGACGCCAACCGTGAAAGCGATTCCTTCGCCGCCTTGTCATGGGTGCGCACGCTCAATTCCAACCTGTTGCTCACCGTTTCGCCCTTCTTCCATCACAATTCCGCAAACTACCAGAGCAGCGCTCAAGACTTCCCTTCTTCGGCCACGGAAGATCGCGCTTCCGACTATGAAGGCGGCCAAGCCACTCTCTCCTGGGTCGCCAAGCGCAACACTTTGCGGGTAGGCCTATTCGGCTTTGCCCAACAGGACCGCCAGACGTTTGGTCTGGTCTGTCATGACCTATCGCAAAACCAGTGCCAGGGCTCGACTCTCTCGGAAACCGACAATCCCTCAGGCAGCCAAGTGGTCGTCTACGCCGAAGACCAGCTGAAGGCCACGTCTTGGCTCGCGCTTAATGCCGGCGTGCGCCAAACTCACTTTTCCGGCGGCGTGGTGGAAAACGCCACCAGCCCGCGCTTCGGAGCCTCCCTGCGCATTCCGAAATTGCACTGGGTCTTCCGCGGTTTTTATGGCCACTTCTATCAAGCGCCTCCCTTGCTCACCCTCTCCGGCCCACTTTTGCAACTCGCCACTAGCCAAAACCTCGGATTCGTGCCACTCCATGGCGAGCGCGACGAGGAACACCAATTCGGCGTCACCATCCCTGTTCGGGGCTGGACGCTAGACGCCGATAACTTTCTCACTCGCGCCAACAACTTCTTCGACCACAACAATTTCAACAATTCGGAGATCTTCATCCCCATCACCGTTGCAGGTGCGCGCATCAAAGGCTGGGAACTCACGCTGCGCTCACCGCGTCTCCACAACCATGGCCAGATCTACCTCACATACTCAAATCAGCTCGCACTCGGCTGCGGTGGCATCAACGGCGGGCTCACGGACTTTTCTTTTGGCGGCGGCTGCGGCTTGCTGGACCACGATCAGCGCAACACCCTCCACATTGGCGGCCAGTTCTCTTTCCCGTGGCGTGTTTCTGCCTCGACCGATGTCTCCTACGCTTCGGGCTTCACCAACGGCAATCAACCGCCGATGACCCCCGGCGATCATCTCCAGCCGCACACTACGTTTGACCTCTCGCTCGGCAAGGAGTTCGGCGAGCGTTTTTCCGCCAATCTGCAGGCCCTCAACGTCGCCAATCGCCGGGTGCTGCTCGACAACAGCTTCACCTTCGGCGGCACGCATTTCCTCAATCCGCGCGAAATCTTTCTGCAACTGCGCTATCGCTTTCATTACTGACTTGTTGCCAGCTTGAGGATCTCTCGGAATGGCTTCATCACCCCGTCCGAGGGCCGGGTCGTGCCCGCAGTCGGCTTGCACAAGGAACACCCGCAAAACGAGCGAAGCGGCTCTCCATGAAGCTTTCCGAGGGCCTTGCGAAGGCTCCGAATGCGAGAAGCTGTTACACTAGAACGAAATTGGAAGGCGATGGAGTTCGCCACAACCGGGCCGCTTTTTGAGCGGCTCTGATGACTCCTGGCAGCTTCCCCCGTTGCTTCGGGGCGCTGGGCTCCAGGAGTTTTTTGTTAGCCGCTCCATGAGTTCCGCAAAACCCCCTAGCGCGCCGTCGCGCTGCGGAATGGAGATGCTTTGCAACTGTTGCTGATCGCTATCTTTGGCGCCGTGGGCACGCTCGCGCGCTACGGCCTCCAGGGCCTCGTCCAGCTTCGCGTGAGCAGCGCTTTTCCCTACGGCACGCTGCTTGTCAATTTGACAGGCTGCTTCTTCCTTGGCTTGATCGGCCAGTTCACCATGAATCGCATGGTGGTGCCTCCGGATTGGCGCGTAGCCGTTACCGTCGGCTTCTTTGGAGGCTACACGACTTTTTCCACGTTTGGCTGGGAAACCGCCAAAATGTTGGAAGACGGGGAGTGGCTGCGCGCAACGGCTTATGTAGCTGCAAGCGTGGTGGCAGGCCTGCTGTTATCCGTGGCTGGCATCCGCCTCGCCAACAAATTCTAGTTGCGACGACTGCAGGGGGACGATAGATCGTGTTCTTCTTGAACGATGCGCTACAGAGTCTGTCAACATGCGCGCTTGCCGGTCGCAGATCGTGCCAAAGGCGACTTGCAAGCAAAATTTCCGTCGGATTATTTTTCTTTCTTGCATGAGACTTAGAACTCGAAACTGAGAATTGCAAAATGCCACATCAAAAATTCGAGGGCGAGCGCACCCTGATGCGCATCCACATTGGCGAGTCCGACAAATGGCACGGCAAGCTGCTTTACGAAGCCATCGTCGAAATGCTGCGTAAGGAAGGCTTCTCCGGTGCGACCGTCCTTCGCGGCGTCGCGGGCTACGGTGGCTCGAGCGTCTACCACACCGACAAAGTCCTTCGCCTTTCCCAGGATCTGCCCATCGTTCTCGAGGTCATCGAGTCCACCGAACGCATTGAACAAATCCTTCCCCGGCTCGACGAAATGGTGGATGGTGGCCTCGTCACCTTGGAGAAGGTCCGCGTCATCCTTTACCGCCCGGCCAAAAAATAGGCGCGGAATCAGAGCGCTTCTCTCTTTTTTGAACTATTCACTGAAATCTGGCAACTGTAAACTGCCCCCCTATGCCAGAGGCCGCGGAGAAACGGAGCTGGCTCAACCGCACCGTCCTTGGCGTGGGCCTCACCAGCCTGTTTAGCGACTGGAGCCACGAAACCGCCACGGCGGTCTTGCCGGCTTTTCTGGCCACGATTGGCGCAGGGCCGGCGTGGCTCGGCGCCATCGAAGGCGTCGCCGACGGTCTCTCCAGTTTCGCGAAGCTCATCGCCGGGCATTACACCGACAGGCTGAAGCGCCGCAAGCCACTGGCCGTAGTTGGCTATGCGTTTACCGCGCTGTGCACGGCATCGTTCGGTCTGGCTGCTTACGCCTATCAAGTGCTGCTCGGGCGCTCCGGAGCCTGGCTTGGCCGCGGCGTGCGCTCCCCGGTGCGGAAAGCGCTTCTGGCCGCTGACGTTGCACCCGAGGCCTACGGTCGCGCATTCGGTCTCGAGCGCCTGATGGACACGGTCGGCGCCATCGTCGGCCCGCTCACCGCGCTCTGGCTTCTCGATGTCACCGATCATTCCTATCGCAAGGTTTTTTTCTGGACACTCCTTCCGGGCTTCGTCGCCGTCGCATGCTTCTGGTTGCTGGTGCGCGAACGGCCCCTAGCTACCCCCTCGAAGCGTTCCTTGTTGCTAGGACTGAGGGCCCTCCCGACTCCCTTCCGCCGCCTGCTTGTCGGCGTGGGGATTTTTGGAGCCGGCGATTTCTCTCACTCCCTGCTGATTCTTTACGCCTCGCGCATGCTTGCACCCGCGCACGGCCCCCAGCGCGCAGCCAGCCTCGCCGTCGGCCTCTACACGCTGCACAATGTCTTCTATGCCGGTTGCGCGTATTTCAGCGGCTGGCTCAGCGATCATGTCCCGAGCCGCAAGAGCGTCCTGGCCGCGGGCTATGCGCTGGCGGGAGTCACCGCGACTCTCCTGTCGACGGGAACACCCTCTTTGCCGTTCCTCGCCGTGATCTTCGTCCTGGCAGGTCTCTACCTGGGCACCGAGGAGGCCCTCGAAGATTCCCTCTCGGCCGAACTCGTGCCCGCGGAGCAGCACGGCATGGCCTTTGGCACCATGGCCGCGGTCAATGCCGTGGGCGATTTCGTCTCCAGCGTTCTGGTGGGCTCCCTCTGGAGCGTTTTCAACGTGCAAACCGCCTTCGCGGCCTCAGCGCTGCTCTTCTTCGCCGGGGCTGTCCTGATCCTCCGCCTGCGCACCCACCCCTGATTTTCCTGATTTCCTCTTGCGCGTTTGCGAGCCGCATGTTAGCGTTGGCGAACAAAAGGCGAATGTATTGCTACGGTGCGAGCGCTGTCGGAGGGTCTTTCATGTCGGAATCGCTGGCGGTTCGCGGAGCCGGAGAAGCAAGGGCCATCGCGCGCGTCCGCGAAGTGCTGGACGGTTTTGCGGCACGCGATCACAACAGCGACATGCTCACCGCCATTCGTCGGTTCCCCGCACGAGAAGCGCAATGGGCCGGCTTTCCGGAGTGGGTTAACGGAAAGCTCGTCTCCGCTTATACCGCAAAAGGTGTAAGCCGCCTTTACACGCATCAGGCGGCGGCAGCCGCGGCGGTGCATTCCGGGGAAAATGTTGTGATTGTGACGCCCACCGCCTCCGGCAAGACGCTTTGCTACAACCTGCCGGTGCTGAGCGCAATTCTGGAAAACGCCGACACACGGGCGCTGTATCTTTTCCCTACAAAAGCCCTCGCGCAGGATCAGCTAGCGGAACTCTACGACCTGAACCAGCGGCTCGATAACCGCTTCGGCGTTTTCACCTACGATGGCGACACGCCTGCCGATGCGCGCAAAGCCATTCGCGAGAAGGGTCACGTAGTCCTGACGAATCCCGATATGCTGCACACGGGGATTCTTCCGCACCACACACGTTGGACGCGGCTGTTCGAAAATCTGCGGTACATCGTTCTCGACGAACTGCACACGTACCGCGGCGTTTTCGGCAGCCATCTGTGCAATGTCCTGCGCCGGCTGCGCCGCGTCGCGCGCTTCTATGGTCGAGAGCCACAGTTCATTTGCTGCTCCGCCACCATCGCAAATCCCGGCGAACTCGCCTCTCGTCTGCTGGAATCCAAGGTCACGGTCCTCGATTCCAATGGCGCACCAGCCGCGGAGAAAACCCTTGTCTTCTACAATCCACCCGTAGTGAATCGCGCGCTGGGGATTCGCCGCAATTACATCAACGAATCGGCGCGGGTCGCACAGGAATTCCTGAAGCGCGACCTGCAAACGATCGTTTTCGCAAATTCCCGTCTGCACGCGGAAATTCTTCTCACTTACTTGCAGCAGGCCAACCCACATCTGCCGGGAAAACCGGAAACGATTCGCGGCTACCGGGGCGGGTACTTGCCCAACGAGCGGCGCGAAATCGAGCGTGGCCTGCGTGAAGGAAGAATCCGTGGCGTGGCCTCGACGAGCGCACTTGAATTGGGCATCGACGTCGGTTCGCTCGACTCCGTGGTGATGGCGGGTTATCCCGGGACGATCGCCGCCACCTGGCAGCGCGCGGGTCGTGCCGGCCGCCGTAGCGGAAGCTCCTGCGCCGTGCTGGTGGCTTCTTCCGCGCCACTCGATCAATTCATTGTGCGCCAGCCGGATTTCTTCTTCGGCCACTCGCCCGAGCACGCATTCATCCAGCCAGACAACCTGGAAATCCTCATCAATCACCTGAAATGCGCGGCCTTTGAATTGCCGATCGCGCCTGACGAAAGGTTCGGCGACGTGGACCTCCCGGATCTTTGCGCGCGGCTTGCGGAGGCCGGGTTTCTGCATCTCGCAGGGGAGAATTATCACTGGACGCACGAAGCTTATCCGGCCGACACCATCAGCCTGCGCTCGGTTACAAGCGACAATCTCGTGATCATTGACATCACCGCGGAGCCGAACGTTGTCGGCGAAATTGATTTTTCAAGCGCACTGGTTTTCGTACACGAAAAGGCGATTTATTTGCACGGCGGGCAGCAATATCACGTCGAGCATTTGGACTTCAAGGAGCGCAAAGCCTACGTGAAGCGAGTCGATGTGGATTATTACACCGACGCCGTGCGTTACACGCAGGTGCGGGTCCTTGAACTCGCCGCGTCAGAGCGAGGCAACCCCTCTGTCACCGGCAGCGAGGCGACGGACCTCAACCTAGGCCCACCCAAGAGTGCGTCCGCGCATTCCCATTCCCATGGCGACGTTTTGGTTCGCTCGCAGGTGGTGGGCTTCAAGAAAATCAAATTCTTTACCAACGAAACCATCGGCGACGGCAAACTGGAACTGCCCGAGAACGAAATGCACACCACGTCGTACTGGATCACGCTGGAACGCCCGTTGCTCGAGTTGCTTTCCTTTTCCGTCAGCGAACGACAGTCGGGCATGTTTGGCTTGCTGCATGGGTTGGAATGTGTCGCGACTCTGCTGTTGATGTGCGACCGGCGCGATCTGCGCACGGCCATCGGCGAGCGGCTGTCTGGCGCAGCCGCTCGGGACGATGCAAGCGTCGTTGTGCGCAGGGAAGACGCGGTCTCGACAAATGCTCGCGAGTTCTTCGAGCCGAATCTATATCTCTATGACGCCTACCCCGGCGGCATCGGCTTCTCGGAACCGCTTTTTCGCGCGCACGACCTACTGGTACAGAAGACGCGCGAGCTGATTTCCTCCTGCGAATGCAGATGGGGATGCCCTTCCTGCATCGGGCCGGTGGGTGATCTCGCGCCACGCGCCAAAGAAGCGGCGCTGGCTATCCTTGACTGCCTGTGTGCCTAGATGCCTGTAAGCGCTGACAGATTTTCCCGGCTCGCCGCGCTGAAACCGGCGCGGCCGTCGGCCGCGGGCGCAGGCGGGCCTCGCTTGCGCCCTCCCGACCAGGAAGATTTGCTTGCGCAATTCCTAGGCGCAGGCGTGGCGGAGAACCATTTTGGAGAGCATCTCGCGATTCGAAATTGGTATTCCACGCCGGAATATGCGGAGCCGTCCGGGGTCACCCTGGAGCTTCTCTCGCGTACGCGCGACGAGTTGCTTTCCCGAAAAACGCGAGCGGTGCTCGAAGATGCATCGCGATGGCTGTTCCTCGATACGGAAACGACCGGCCTGGCGGGAGGAACCGGTACCTACGCCTTTCTCATCGGGCTGGCGTGGTGGGATGCCGGGGGATTGCAGGTCGAGCAGTTCTTTATGCGGGATTTCACGGAAGAGTATTCGCTTCTCCAGGAAGTTGCGGTGCGCATCACGGAACGGCCCGTGCTTGTTACCTTTAACGGGAAATCGTTTGACTGGCCGCTGCTCGAGAACCGTTTTGCAATGACGCGCTCGATCGCGACGCCCAAACTGGCCGCGCATCTGGACCTGTTGCATCCTGCCCGCGCGCTGTGGAAGCTGCGGCTAGGCAGCGTCCGATTGATGGAGCTCGAGCGCCGCGTCCTCGATCGAGAGCGGCTGGGCTGGCATCGCAGCGAGGATGTCGATTCCGCCCGGATCCCGGAGCATTACTTCGATTATTTGCGAGGCGGACCGGTGGCTCCGCTGGCCGGGGTTGTGCGGCACAATCAGATGGATCTGCGCGGGCTGGCAGCACTATTCGGGAAAATCAATCGAATGCTCTCCGAGCCCGCGGACAGGCTTGAGGAATATGAAAGCCTCGATCTCTTTGGACTCTCCCGTTTCTTCGAGCGCCGCGGAGATTCCACGCGCGCTCAAGTCGCCTGCGCGCAAGCCCTGGCCAGCGGGTTGCCAGGCGACGTGCGTGTCAGGGCTCGGAAGGAACTAGCCCTGATGGCCAGGCGGCGCGGCGAACACGAACGCGCCGCAGGAATCTGGGAGGAAATGGTTCGAGACTCCCAGGATGAGGGTCACGCGTGCGAACAGCTAGCGATCTACTACGAACACCGTGCCAAAGATTTCCCGCGCGCTATCGAATATGCAAAACTGGGACTCGCCAAAGTCAAGCGCCAGCGCGCTGCCTCTTTGCGCGATGCACACGATCCCGCTTTGGCAGCCGGGTTTGCGCGGCAGGAAAAGCACTTTATCGAGCGGCTTGCCAGGCTGGAAAGAAAAGCGCGGCCGCGGTCTTCTCCGGCACCGCGCCGGGGCGCTCCGGGGCCGGCGGAGCCGAAGGCCAATCCAGCGCTTTGGTGAAAGCATCAAAAAGGCGGCGCGTGGTGCCTTCCACGGTTACGCAGCTGTCGCCAAAACAGTAGAGGAAAACGCCGCCGTCGGGAGTGTCGAACTGAAAGAAGTTCGGGCGCCGCATCAGATTTGAGCGCTCCGCATGTTTTTTCTCGAGCGCTTCGGAATACTGTCCGAAGAAACGGCCTGCGTGCTCTTCGCTGTCCAAGTGCAGGCGGGTCACGAGCATCAGCTTCTTCGTTTCTTTTTGCTCATAGGTCTGGTAGCGGTCGCCATCCCACGCCCCCGCCAAGGCTTTGGCGCGATCGTCATCCAGAAATTGTCTCAAAACTTCCCTCCAGCCAAATTCGCCCAGGATGTTTTCATCGAGCTTGGCCCAATCCTTTCCAAGGATCTTTTCCAACGACGGGAGCAAAACCGTCGAAGGAATCTTGCCGGATTTGTACAATCCAGGGTGGAAAATCTGTTGCGTGGAGACCGGAGGCTTCTCAAACACACCGGATAACGCCGACCAACCGCTGTTTTTTAGTATCGCCGCCGAGAAATTCAGCCCGCTGATGTAAGGAAAGATCAGCGCGTCCTTAAGAAAGGGCGGCGCGCTCTTAAGCGTCGGCGTGCTCTCCAGTTCTCCGAGCAGCATCGACGGATCGAACTCCGGCAAGTCCTTGAGTGATCGGCCAGTCCCCAGCATCAGGTAGTCCACCATGGCGGCCATGGCGCTGCCTTCGAGCACGGCGTCACGCGCGAGCTCCGCGTCTTCGTTCGGACGCGCCGCACGGCTCCACGCTTCGATGTGGAAATGCTGGTCCTCGAGCGCATGGGTCAATTCATGGGCCATGACCATGCGCTGGTCACCGGGCGGGCTCCAATCGGCAATGTAAAATTCCTGGGCCTTGGGATCGTAGAGTCCTTCGACCTGCTCGGTGAGCACGTTGACCATGAAATTATCCAGGTCAAACCCTTTGGGGAGCAGACCAAAGGCTTCGGCGGTACGCGCGTCTGCGTAACGCTCGGCGGGATTCTTTTCCTCGTTCATTTGCTTAATCACGTAAGCGCGAATCTCCTTGCGAGAGCGCAGAGATTTCTTTAGAGGAGTGATCAGCTTCAGGCCAGTGATTTCGCTCATCTGCCCGAGCACTTCGTCGGCGGCAGCAAGAAATTCGGCATCGGTTGCCGACTTGGAAGCCGCATGAGAGGCCGCGGCAGGGCTATCCTGGGCACGTGCCGGTGCCCCGCCAAAACTGCAGCAAAGACCAAGGGCCAGAGCAAGCAGAGCGCCCTCAGCCCGTTTTGCAAGTGAGTCCATGTCTACAGCAGGATAGCAGAATCACAATTTCTGTTCTGTTCACAGCTAACTGCTTTATTTTTCATTGTATTCTTCCTTTGTCTGCCTTCTGCTGTGCCCGCTGTGTGCCCGTTATCTCAAGTCCCTCGCCGGATTCCAGTATACGCCTTGCCCGCTCGCGCAGCTCCCGAACAAAAGGCGCGTAGTGCTTTTCAACAGTATCCACCGTGTCGCCCAGGAGCTTCGCAACATCGTAGGGCGAGGCACCACGGGACAGCAGGTCAACTGCAAAGCTGTCCCTGAATCGGTGCGGGTGCGCGTCCAGAACTTCGGCCCTGCGCCCCAGGGCGATCATTCGGTGATATAAGCGGTGCCGACTTAGTGGCCGATTCGTTTCCGGATTCAGGAGTACCCGATCTTCCAGGTGAGGCTTGCGCCGGTCCCTTTCGACTTCAAGCGCAAAGAATAGCTCTTCGTGAATCGGCAGGATGACGCGCTTGCGGCGTTTCTGGGTGAGCCGATTGATCTCTCGCGTTTCCCAATCAATCTCTCCCCATCGCAATCCAGCCGCATCCGAAGCACGTAAGCCCGTCCAACGCAGCAGTATAAACGAGAGCATGTCCCGGCCAGCAGTTTCTCGCATCTTCGTTAACTCGGTGGCCTTGAACGGCTGGGCGCCGTGCTCGACTGAGTCTCCAGCCTGGCCCTCTAGGCGGACGGGGTTCTTCTCGAGAATTTCACATTCGATGGCGTAGCTGAAGACACGGTGAAGGATGGCGGTCTCCAAGACGACGCCGCGGCCACCGCGCGAGAAAGTCTTTTTTGTCACGCGCGCCAATTGCCATGCCTTGAAGTCTTCGATTATGGCCCTGGTGATCTCGTCGAGGTTGGTAAGCCTGCGGCTCGTTAGAAATTCACGGAAGGCTTTACAGGTTTGCTCATAGCGGGCGCGCGTCGAGTCGCGCATCTTGTCGAGGGCCACGCGCTGTGTCATCCACGCCTTGAACTTCGAGTCCAGCTCTTCCCAAGTGTGGCGCGGAGCTTTCGACCTGCGCATGCTTACACACCTTGGCGATCGCGTCGTGTTTCTCCGGTCGCTCATTGCCTTTCTTCTTTTTCGCCATGGCTTTCCGGTTCCTTCCGTTGGACTGTCTCCACGTATACCACGCGCAGTTACATTTGTTGCGCGATCGAACTGTGGAACTGTGGAACTGTGGAAATAAGGAGGTCGGCCGTTTCGACCGACCTCAGGAAGGATCCCTTGCCACTCTTTGCGCTGGCCGCTTTGCTCGTTGCCGTTAGCCTATAGGCTGCTTGGCGCTTTGAGCTCATTGTGCGCTGGCCGGTGGTGGAAACCGCCTCGAAGCATCCTCATTCGATACGATGACCTGACCAGCGAAATAGTTTCGCGCACGGCATTGTTACACTTATCTGCGATCACAACGCCACACGAGCATTCCCAGCACTGGAGGTGATGTGCGTGGCAAGTGGCGCACAACGCAGTGGTTCGAAACATCTCGTTCCCGCAGGAAGCACAGTCAGGTGGCATGGGACGGAAAAGGTGGTCGGTAAAAAGGACCAGGCAATAAACCGCGAACAGGCAAAGCCCGAGCAAAATGTCTGTTGCTCTCATCGGAACAGCTCCCATAGCAAGCCATTTGTTTCCAATGGATTGCAAGGTGGTTTCGTAACAGTCAAATCCGTCAGGGCGTGTGTTAGGACCTGTCAAGAATGACAGGTGAGACTTTTCGGTAGACCTTTACTATGCCTGCATCATGAAGGGGCTTAACGGCGGTTTGAGCCTGAGAGCATCATCCGCGAGGTACCGCCCACACCACCTCCGTAGAACCGATAATCGGCCTCGCGGACCCTCCCTCTTCCGGCGTGGTCGCGGCAGCCCAGGAACGGAAGGCGGGCGATTCGTGACCCCGCGTTGTTAAGCAGCAGGCGGGGAACTGGTGGGGTTTCCCCTTTTCAGTCTCGTAGAACAAGGCCACTATGTCTTGGCACAAGGTAACGCTTCCGTTCAAAGAGTGTGGCAGCGTTGGAAAAGGCCAGCAGTTGCGTGATGCCTTTGCTACGCTCTTGACTGCGAATGGAGGGCGGCCCATAGATGCCGCACTATTTTCGCAACCTTCTCATGACTTTGAATCCATGTTCTATTACTTTTCCCCATCAGCCGTACAAATCGCTAAACACCTGGTCGAGGGGTTTGCTGGAGTGCCGTGTTCGGCCCCAATTCGCACGATGACGTTTGCCTTGGAAGTTGGCGACGCTCGCGCGTTCGACCTGCTAGATCTGGAACCACCACCAGGTCTAAAATAGGGTCAAACGCATACCATCTCCTCGGGCCTGAAAAAGACTCCAATTCCGCTTCGATTTCCTGGGCATTGGCGGGAGCAAATCCCGATCGCGGGAAAATGCAACATTACTAGCCGGGATCGGCCCCTGAAAACGAAGCCGTCTGGCCCAAACAAAGGATTTAGGAGGCTACAATGCAACAAAACTAGCACTTTGTTGCTAGCTACCGCGCCTGGTAATTGCGTTGCTGCGCAAAACCGGCGCGTCCTAAGAAACGGTTTGCCAGGAGACAGGACTCAGCGAGGGAACAGCACAGCGCGCCCCTCACAGCTTGCCCAAAAACCATTTGCGGTATATTTCTGCGACTGCTGCGGAACGATTTGGCTGAGCAGCGCCTCCGTTATGAAGGGGTTGGGGCTTCGGAAGGCTTGACGAGTCCAAGAATCGCACGGTCGCCGGAAACGATCCCAAGAATCGCGGCATCCCCAAGGAGGCACCTTTGGGTCCGACTCCCCATCCCCTCCGAACGCATATTGGGAGCAACCCGCTGGCAGACACGTTGCCGGCGCGCAACTGTTTACACCGAGCTTACAAACAAATTACATCGCGCTTGTGCCTACGCGCGGCACGATGTGAAACACACGAACCCATCGTCCTCGGGGTTGCTTCACGATTGAACTTGAGCACAACTTAGGTTTGAACGGATTGCCGACAGCAAAATGCACCGAGCACGGTCTAGTGCTGCAACCAGAGCCGGTCAGTGCGCATGGAATCTTGATGGTGACCTGGGCTTGCTCGGAGACCAGGCCAGTATCCCGGGCGGGCCAGGATGCAAGCATTGAAATAGGCTGATCGAGTGACCTACCATCTGGCCCCGCACGGACTCACCGGCGGTATGAGTCCCTGCCGGGGGAAGCAGGTCCGCGAGGTACCGCCCCGGACACCACGAGCGTAGCCCCGTAACGCCTCGCGGATCTTGGTCGCTAGCAACCTAAGGTACCGATAAGGTGGGACACCCGTTCTATAGCTACCTTCCAGTCGAACTAGTACCCTCGCGCCTATCAGAATCCGATTTGACGGAGGTCCCCGAAGGTGGATGTACAACTGCCCCTAAAAACAGAGCGACGCAGAAGCAGCCGTTTTCCTGTCGTTATTCCTGTAGAGGTGAAGTGGCGGGAGCCCGGCGGCGGGCTCTTCAAAGAATCCGCCGAAGCAAAGGAGGTAAACGCTCAGGGTGGTCTGCTGGACATGAAGACTTACCCTTGGGTCAGCGGTAACCTGGAGTTGACCAATCTTCTTTCGGGCCAATCGACTCGCGCACGCTTGGTTGGTATACGTCATTCCGAGGACGGTGCTTTTCTAGGTGTTGCCGTCGCGCTTGTGTTTCCCAGCGAGAGTTTCTGGGATGTGGATGTCAAGCTCACGAAGGCGGGTGCCGACTTGGAGGGACTTAAATAGGGGGCAATGTCAGTGCTCAATTCTCTTCTTACCGGGGGCCGGCGATCAAACCGGACAGCCATCAGAAAACGGGCCAGCTTGATCGTCAGTCTTAAAGGACGCGCGGAGAGGCTTCCCTGCATCGTTGTCGATTGCTCGCAAGGCGGTTTAAGGCTGCGGGGGAGCTTCCGATTGAAACGCGGGCAAGTTGTCGAGGTGCTCTCGGATGACGGCTTCCTGACGGCGCAGTTCCGCGTGATATGGGTCGGCAAGCCGGGGTCTAAACAGGAAGGTGAAGCCGGGCTGGAGACCATTTTAGAGCCCGCCACCTCATCAGCGGCCTGAGGATTTTTCACAGCTTGCCCAAAACCCCACCGGCATTGCGCCCGTAAGTCCTTGTGCTGTAGCGGCCGATTGAGCCGCTATTCGCCCGCCAAAAAGAATCGATTCCGGAAGGCTCAGGGTAGACCAAAGCAAGAGTGTGTTGTAGATTCTCACGGCTGAAGTCTTTGAGGCCCGGCCTTTTTTCTTCATCCGAGGGAGGTCGCGATGCAAACTTACTCGTTTGATTTGTTGTTTCTACCAAGCCCCAAGGACGCCCTTCCTGGGCCGCCAATTTCGGAAATTCGACTCAAGAACTACACCATGAGCGGCTATGCCGGCATTCCAGACGCCCCGACCCTGACGCCACGCTGCCTGAGTTACAAAGAGTTGAGTCACCAGATTGATCGGTTGCTGAGCGAACTGGAAGCGATCCGACAAAAAGCTGAAGGGAGATATTCGCTGCAAAAAGCAGCTTCAGCCGTAACTCGGACCGATTCCGGGGAAAAAGCCATGAAAACGAGACTATTTTGCGTATGCGCACTACTTTTCGCGCTGGCATGGAGCGGCTTCAAGATCATCGCGTTCCTCGCAACCTTGTCCCAATTTGGAGACCAGAGCTAAAATCAACTCTCCGATTTCCGGAGCTTTGGTGCAGAAATCAATAAAGTATGGGCGCGTCAAATTTGACGCCAAAACGATCTCTAGTGCAGGTGCAGCCCTGGCGAAGGTTGCTGGTCAGGCGCCAATCTATCGCACGCTCGAGGTGACTAGTGGACGCGATGTATGGTCTTTCGGGACGCTGCCAGAATTTTTGTCCGCCGTTGATCAAGGCTCGGCGTACCATTTCAACGCCGAAAGTAAACGTCACGGTTTCAGGGTATTTTACCTTCCAGGGCACACCTCGGTTAGTGTGAGTGCGCCGGATCGGGTCCAAATCGAGAGCATCGCTTCTGTCTTCGACGCCGACGAGGAAAGGTGCCGCCTTCTCGGAGAAGCTGAACATCCGGAAGAAAAAGCCAAGATCTTCATCGGTCACGGCGGAAACACCCACATGGAGAGACCTCAAAGATCACCTTCATGAGAAGCACAAATATGCGATCGAAGCCTACGAAATTGGGTCACGCGCGGGCCATACGATCAGGGACATCCTCGAAGAAATGCTAGATGAAAGCTCCCTCGCACTGCTTGTCATGACTGGCGAGGACGAGACCGCGAATGGCAAGATGCTCGCGCGCCAAAATGTCGTCCACGAAGCCGGTCTCTTTCAGGGAAGACTAGGATTTAGCCGGGCGATAGTGTTACTCGAGGAAGGCACGGAAGAGTTCTCCAACATCGCTGGTATTCAGCAGATCAGATTCCCGAAAGATCACATAAAGGAGACCTTCGGCGACGTCCTCGCAGTCATTAAACGCGAGTTGGGCTAATCCCTAATCATGGTTCCCGTGCGCTGGGCCGCTTGCTCTTCCCAGACTGACTGAGGGGTGGCCTGTGCTCCCAGCGCACAGGGTCTAATTTCGACGGAAACGACCTGACTCATGTCGCAGGGCATTCCAGCAAGACTCGCTTCTGTAATCGTCTCAGTGGCAATTCTCGGCTTTCTCTTTGGGCGCCCACAGAGGCGGCAACGCCGCTCGGCCAGCGAGTCTCTACGCCACCGACGATATGCTGACCGGCACTCAGGTGAGCAGTAAGGCGAGCCGCGAACAACTCTGGTTTCCGGTAGGGGGTTAAGGCAAACAGTGCAGTACAGTGTCATGCGAGTAGGACCATCTCCTCTGATTCTGTTTCTTCGATTTCCGCGGGGTCCTCAGGAATGCCAACGCAGACCAGGCGGTTGAACTCTTCGAGGACGGTTTGTCTAAACATTAGAGCCCGGTCGATAAAATGCGCCTCTTCCGGATGCTCCCGGGCGAACGCGCGCAACGC